>DASVAC010000247.1:0-2297 GCA_036376535.1 Gemmatimonadaceae bacterium
ACAACGATGAGGCCAAATGTTGGCCAGCGCATCCAAGCGACAATGAACACGACCGACGCAGCGTTGGCTAACAGAAAGATGAGTACCGCGCGCCGCGCCCGTCCGGCGTAGAGTTGGCCTAACCCGCTGACGATGAACGTCAGGACGGCCGCGATCCACGCGCGGCGGCGCCGCGGCGGCACAACGACATTGGCTGCATCATGTGCGACGACCGGCGGCGCCACGCTCATTGTCGCCCGGGCAGCTCCGACTCGGCGGCGATGTGGACGCCGAGGTCGCGTAGCAACCCATCCTCGAGGCCGTAGACCCAGCCGTGCACGGACAGCGACTGCCCGCGCGCCCACGCGTCGCGCACGACGGTCGTCTGCGCGGCGTTTACCACCTGCTCTACCACGTTGAGCTCGCACAGCCGGCGGCGTCGCGCCTCGTAGTCAGGGAGCGCGTCCAGCTCGCGGTTGTGTTTCCACCGCACGTCCTGCACGTGCCGTAGCCAGTTGTCCACCACGCCTAACCGCTCGTCGCGCAGCGCGGCCGTCACGCCGCCGCATCCGTAGTGTCCGCACACGATGATGTGCTGGACGCGCAGGTATTCCACCGCGAACTGCATCACCGACAGGCAATTGACATCCGAGTGCACCACCACGTTGGCGATATTGCGGTGCACGAACATCTCGCCCGGCGGCAGGCCGACGATCTGGTTCGCCGGCACGCGGCTGTCCGAGCAGCCGATCCACAGGTATTGCGGCGCCTGCTGGCCGGACAACCGCGTGAAGAACGCGGGGTCCTGCCGCGTCATCTCGGCGGCCCAAGCTCGGTTGTTGTCGAAGAGATGGCTCAGACTGCGCATGAAGAGTTCAGGTCGTGGAGTCGAGTGCATGCGCGCCGCGCGCGGCGCCTACCCGAAGAAGCCAAGCGATGCCTAACGCAACAGCCGCGGAGGCGGCGCCGGATACCACACCGATGGCCGCGGAGGTTCGCCCCCACACCACCGGCGCGGTGGCGCCCGCCATGGCCTGCAGTTGGCTCGCTCCGCCTAACAATCCGTTGGCCGCGAGCCCCAACGCGAGCACGAGTCCCACGCCGAACAGCACGCGCCGCGTCCCAATGGTCATGTCGTGATGATAGGGCGACAGCCTCAGCGGCGAAAGGCGAGGCGCGCAGCGTCGCGCCCGCGCTACCTCAATGCGACAGATGCGCTCCGGCCAGCGTGGCGACTGCGCCCAACGTCGTCTGCGCCGCATTGAGGCCCAACCGGAAGTCATCGTCGGTGTACGTCGTGAACACATCGGTCGGCTGGTGCCAATTCGGATCCCAGCCCGCACCGATCTGCATCCCGCGCTCGTTCTCGCGCAGGCTGATGGCCGGCACCAGATCCTGGAACGGCGCCGAGTCGGTGTTGGTCATGTGGGGACCGACCGCGGCCGGATAGTCCGTGGCGTACTTCTCGTTGGCGGCCCGGAACGCCCACGCCATCTGCTCGGATTCGGCGGCGAACTTCGAGGCCGACTGGAACTCGATGTTGACGTCGGCCTCCGGCCGCTGCGTCTTGCTCACCGTGCCGTCTGCGTTAGGCATCCCGTGGTCGAACATCATCATGTCGTGCTGGATCATGCCCAGCCACTTGGGCTCGGGGTACCTGCCCGACCCCGCGGGATCTTCCTTGCCCTGCAGCGCCGCCCGCTGCGCGACGTACGCGCGGGACCCGTTCAGCCCGGTCTCTTCGTTGTTCCACAGGATGAAACGGATCGAGACGTCCGTGTGCACATCGGGCATGCTGAACACGCGCGCCAGCTCCATGACTAACGCGGTGCCGGAACCGTCGTCGTTGGCGGCTTGTCCCCAGCCGATGCCGTCCATGTGGCCGCCCACGATGTACATCTCGTCGGGATGCACCGTGCCGATCTTCGTGCAGTAGACTTCCTGCCGCTGCCCCGGCGTACTCGGCTGCGCGTCGACCGCGCGGATCGTGGGGTCCGGCTGCTTGAGCGAATCGGTGTTCACGCCGGTCGGGCCGACGTGGCCGCGGATGCGCGAACCGCCCTGCCCTTCGCCGCGCTCGCGGGCGCGCCGAAACGCCGCGATCTGTTCCGGCGTTGGGCGCTCGCGCGGCGGCGGCGGCTGATAATCGTACGTGATGCGTTCCGTGTTCGTGCACCCGTAGCTCTTGAGCTGCGCCTCGATCCAGTCCACCGCCTGGCGATTCCGATCGGTGCCCTGACGCCGGTCGCCGAACTGCGTGAGGCCTTTCACCGTGGCCTTGTAGCGGTCCAGCGTTAGGCGCGAGACCAGCTCGGTGA
>DASVAC010000248.1:0-10265 GCA_036376535.1 Gemmatimonadaceae bacterium
CTGAGCGACGTTGCAAAAGCGCTGGCGTACGCGCACCGACAGGGCATCGTGCACCGTGACATCAAGCCCGAGAACGTGCTGCTCAACGATGGAACGGCGATGGTCACGGACTTCGGCGTGGCGCGCGCACTGCGCGCCGCATCGACGCTCGCCGACCACAGTGAGGCGCTGACGCAAATTGGCACGCAGATCGGCACGCCGGCGTACATGGCGCCGGAGCAAGCGGCCGGCGATCCCGATGTCGATTTCCGCGCCGACCTCTACGCGTTCGGCGTGATGGCGTACGAGCTGCTCGCCGGCCAACATCCATTCGCGGAACGAAAGTCGGTGCAGGCGATGGTCGTGGCGCACATGACGGAAGTCCCGCAACCGATCGCAACGCACGCGACGGCCGTGATGCCATTCACGGCAAGCATGGTGATGCAGTGTCTGGCCAAGGATCCCGGAGAGCGACCGGAGAGCGCGTCGGCCATCGTCGCCGCGCTCGAGTTAGGCGCCACGCCGCCATCGCTCGCTCCGATCTCGAGGCAGCACGCCGCGCGGGTGCCGGCGGTCGCTGTGCTGCCGTTTGCGAACATGAGCGGCGACCCCGACAACGAATATTTCAGCGACGGAATCACCGACGACATCATCGTCGCGCTCACGCCGGTGAAGGGGCTGCGCGTCGCGGCGCGGACATCGTCGTTTGCGTACAAGGGCAAGAACGACGATCTGGCGACAATCGGACGGACCCTCGGCGTCAGCCACGTGCTGCAAGGAAGCGTGCGCCGGGCCGGAAACCGCATCCGTGTGACCGTTCAGCTCATGAACGCGCAGGACGGGTTCCAGCTGTGGAGCGAGCGCTTCGACCGCGATCTCGATGACATTTTCGCGATCCAGGACGAGATCGCTCGCGGCATCGTCGAGCAATTGCAGGTTACGTTGGGCCTCAAGCAGGGAGCGACTCCGTTAGTCGCCAGGCCCACGGACGACTTGGAGGCGTACCAGTTGTATCTGCGCGGCCGCGAGGCAGCCATTCTGCGATCGCCCGCCTCGCTGCGCCGCGCCATCGAGTATTTCAAGCAAGCCCTCGCGCGCGACGCCAACTATGCCCGCGCGTACGTCGGACTCGCGGAGGCATTCATTGGGTTAGGCGTCTATCAGTACATGCCGACGCTCGAGGCCTCGCGCGACGCCGGCGCTGCGTTAGACGCCGCGGAACGCCTCGAACCGGGACTCGCGATCCTGCACGTGCTCCGCGGTCAGCTCAAACTGTACTTGCGCGCCGATTGGCACGAGGCTGGACCACACCTCGATCGCGCGCTCGCGCTCGACCCGCACGAGCCGCTCGCATACACCTACCTGGCGTACCTCAACGGCCTGCTCGGCAACCTCGAGGAAGCGAAGGCGGCGGCCGCGCGGGCCATCGCCGCCGATCCGCTTTCCGTGTTCGTGCGCGCTGTCGCGGTGATGGGATTCCCCGTGCACGGCATCGCCGGCGCCGACTCGGCAGCCGCGCTCGCGGTGCACGATGCCGCGCTCGCGATGGATCCAAACTCGGTGATCCATCTCTGGATGTCAGGCATCCGTCTGTCCGATTTCGGCCGCCATCGCGAAGCGCTGGTGCGCTTGGGGAGAGCGGTCGAGCTAACGCAGCGCGGACCGCTCGTCGTCGGCATGTACGGTCGGGCGCTTGCGCTCGCGGGGCGTCGCGACGAAGCGCTGGCGGTTCGTGAGGAGCTGCGGCAGCGTGCGGCACATGAGTACATCGGCCCCGGGTCGCGCTTGATGCTGGTGTCGCTCGATCTCGATGATGAGGAAAAGACGGCGGCCATACTGCGTGAGAACATCGACGCGATGACCGGCCCTACCGCCATCGCGACGACAGTCGCGCGCGACCTCGAGACATTGCTCGATCACCCGAGACTCGGCCCCCTCGTGCGACGACTCACGTTCTGGGCCACGGCACCCATTCCATAACCACGCGGAGTGCCCGCGCGACGACGTCGACCGGCCTCCCGCCTAACGCCGAACCGGCGGGCTCTGACTGGTCGCGTTAGGCATCGGCTGCGGGATCGTCGCCGCGCTCGCATCGATCCGGCGCAGACCCTGCGGGCGGACTGATCGCTACGGCTGACGGGCCCTCTGGATGCTGTCCGCGACCTGCTCGCCGATCTGCTTGCCCCAGCGCGCGCCGACCTCCATCGACTCCTTGGCAATCTGCGGCATCACATCGATGAGATGCTGACCCAGCGGCGTCGAATAGAATTGCACGAGCTGATCCAACTCCTGCTGGGTCAGATGCCGCGAGTAGATCGGCACCAGAGAATCCACGAGCTGCGGAATCGTCGCGTGCGCGCGAGCGGACACGGCATCCCAGAAGCTCGCCGGCACACCGGGCAGACTGCTGCGCTGCGTCGCGATCGAGGCTTCGAACATGCTCGACATGTTGGCCGGCGTCTTCATGAGCTCCAACAAGCGGTGGATCGTTGCGACCTTCGCCGAGTCGATGGGACCGCTGTCTTGGGCGCGGCACGGCGCCACGGCGATGGCCGCACCGCACACAACGGCGATGGATAGACTCCGAACGAGTGACATGAGGGCCTCGGGACTGAGTGGGGTGTTGCGCCTAACGTAGGCCGGCTGCCGGCCGCATCCGGAGACGACGCCCGATCGCCTCGCGCGCAACGTCGGTCCGGCCCGCGCGCCGCATGCGCTTGACGAACCGGCCGGTCGACCCCACATTCCCGTTTACATTAGAACTCACGGGGAACGTACTGTGGCTATGGACGACGGCCTCCCGCTGCTCAAAGGCACCCTCGACCTGCTCATCCTCAAAACCCTGAGCTGGGGGCCCATGCACGGCTACGCCATCGCCACCTGGCTCGAGGACCGCTCCAGTGGCGCCCTCGGCGTCGATGACAGCGCCCTCTATCAGGCCCTCCAACGCATGGAAGGTCGTGGGTGGCTGAGCGCCGAATGGGGCACCACCGAGCACAACCGCCGCGCACGCTACTACAAGCTCACCGCCGCCGGACGCCGTCGCCTCCGGGACGAGTCGGCCATGTGGATGCGCTACACGACGTCCGTCACCAGCATTCTCTCACTCGCCACCCGCTCCGCCTGACGATCCGAGGTGGACATGCGCGACACACCCGCCTACCGCCGCCTTCTCCACCTCCGCCTCGGCGGAGCCCGCCAGAGCGCCGCCGAGATGGATCTCGAGATCGAAAGCCACATTGCGATGCGCGTCGCCGATCTCGTGAGGCAGGGCATGGATCCCGATGCCGCCCGCTCCGCCGCGCTCGCCCGATTCGGCGACTTCGACGCCGCGCGCGCCCGGCTGCACGCGGCCGCCTACCGGCGGGACAAAGCGCTCCGCCATCGTGATCGCCTGGTCGACCTCGCCGCGGACTTCCGGTACGCGCTTCGCCAGGCACGACGCACCCCGGGCTTCGTCGCCGCGGTGGTGCTCACGTTGGCGTTAGGCATCGGCGCCAACGCCGCCATGTTCTCGATCGTCGATCGCCTGCTGTTCCGCGCGCCGCCCATGCTGCGGCACCCATCGTCGACGCACCGGATCTACCTGGCCGACGCGTACCGAGGCAAGACGCTGTACAACGAGTACATCCCGTACGCCCGCTACGTCGACTTCGCCACGTCCACCACGGCGTTCAGCCGCCTCGCCCAGGCGAACGACATCGAGATGGCGATCGGCTCGGGCCCCGACACGCGCGAGATGCAGGTCGGTGTCGTCACCGCCAGCTTCTTCGACTTCTTCGACGCCCCGCCCGTCCTCGGCCACTATTACACGGCCGCCGAAGACCGCCCGCCTAACGGTACCGCCGTCGCTGTCCTGTCCTATGGATTCTGGCACACGCGCTACGCCGGCGCGCACAACGTGTTGGGCCAGGCCATCCAGATCGGTGCAACGAAATACACGATCATCGGCGTTGCCCCGCGCGGATTCGTTGGCCTCTGGCCCGGCAGCCCGCCCGCCGCCTTCGTGCCCCTCACCGCGTATGGTCGCGAGATCGCCGCCGGCATGCTCGGCCGCGGCGATCGATGGTGGACCACCTACAACTTCACGTGGGCCACCGTGATCGCCGAGCGCAAGCCTAACGTGAGTGTTGCCGCGGCTACGGCCGATCTCACCAGCGCATACGCGCGCAGCTACCAAACCGCGACCGCTACTACGCCGGGGATGCAACCGATCACCGTCGACCGGCCTCGCGGCATCGTCGCGTCGATTCTGAGCGAGCGCGGGCCCAACGAGTCGAGCACCGCCAAGGTCGCCACCTGGATCACGGGCGTTGCCATCGTCGTATGGCTCATCGCCTGCGCCAACGTCGCCAATTTGCTCCTTGCGCGCGCGCTCCGCCGCCGCCGCGAGATCGCCGTACGCCTCGCGCTCGGCGTCAGCCGCGCGCGGCTGGCGTCGCAGCTCGTCACCGAGAGCGTCGCGTTTGCGTTAGGCGGCGGCGTCATGGGCGTCCTGATCGCGCAATGGGGCGGCGCGGTGTTGCGGTCCCAGTTCCTCTCCGGCAGCGCGCAACCCGCTGTGGCGACCGATGCGCGCACCGTGCTCTACGCCGGAGCCGCGGCCCTGTTGGCCGGTCTCCTCGCCGGTCTCGCTCCGATATTCCAAACGCGCGGCGTCGATCTCGCGGATCACCTCAAGGCCGGCGTGCGCGAGGGCACCTACCAACGGTCGCGGCTGCGCATCGCCCTCCTGGTGTTCCAAGGCACGCTCTCGGTCGTGCTGCTCGTCGGAGCCGGACTGTTCGTGCGCAGCCTGCGCCAGGTGAATCAGGTTCCGCTGGGCTATGACCCCTCGCACGTGCTCGAGGTGGAGCTCGCGATGCGCGGCGCGGCGCTCGACAGCGCGCGGAACGTCGCGCTCCGCGAACGGCTGCTCGACGAGGCGGCGTCGATGCCCGATGTCGCCAGCGCGAGTCGACAGCTGGCGGTGCCGTTTGCGATGCACTGGGCGATGCGGTTGTACGTGACCGGTATCGACTCCGTCGCGCGGTTAGGCCAGTTCGAGATGAACGCCGTGTCGCCAGCCTACTTCCGGACGATGGGCACGCGGATCCTCGCGGGCCGCGGCATCAGCGACGCCGATCGCGATGGCGCGACGCGCGCGATGGTGGTGAGCCAATCCATGGCGAAGACGCTGTGGCCGGGACGCGACCCGATCGGCGAATGCGTGAAGATTCAGGCCGACACGGTGCCGTGCACGTACGTCGTCGGCGTCGCCGAGGACATCAAGGCACGCGAGCTCGACAACGATCCTGGTCTTTACTACTACCTGTCGGCCGCCCAATTCCACCCCGACGACGGCGGCCTGTTCGTGCGGACACGCGGTCCCGCCACGGACGCGCAGGAGGCCGTTCGCCGGCAACTGCAGCGCCTGATGCCTGGCGCCTCCTATGTGGTGCTCGAGCCGCTCAGCGACTTGTTGGGCGAGGAAACGCGCTCGTGGCGACTTGGTGCGACCATGTTCGTCGTGTTCGGGTCGCTGGCCCTCGTGCTCGCGGCCATCGGCCTCTACGGCGTCGTCACGTACAACGTCGCCCAACGCACGCACGAGCTCGGCGTGCGCGCTGCGTTAGGCGCGCGGATGAGCGACCTGGCGCGCCTCGTGGTACGCGAAGGACTACAGCTCACGGTGTTCGGCGTCGCGATCGGCAGTGGCATTGCGCTCGTCGTGGCGCCCTGGGTCGCGCCGCTGTTGTTCCGGGAATCCCCGCGCGACCCGTGGGTGTTCGGCCTGGTTGCAGCCGTGCTCCTCGTCGTCGCCGCGCTCGCCAGCTTCGTGCCCGCGCACCGCGCCGCGCGCGCCGATCCGATGCAGGCGTTGCGATCGGATTGACGCGCGCGGCACGGCCTGTCGGACCTACCGTTCGCTGTTGAGCGCGACCGCCGGCGCCACCCGAGACGCCCGCCACGCCGGCACCAACGCCGCCACCGTCGCGCACGCGACCAACATGCCGAACGCCGCCACGACCGACACGGGATCGGTCGCCGGCACGTCGTGGAGCTGCGACTGCAGCGCCCGCGCGGCGAGCCAGGTGGCGGGCGCGCCGACGACGATGCCTAACGCCACCATCCGCAGCCCGTCGCCCAGTACCAAGCGGAGCACGTCGCCCCGACTCGCCCCCAAGGCGCTGCGCAATCCGATTTCACCGGCGCGCCGCGTGACGGCGTACGACATCACGCCGTAGAGTCCCACCGCCGCCAGCACCAGCGCCACCAATCCGAACACGAATGCCAACGTGACGAGCAAACGCTCCTGCCGGATGGAATCCCACACCAACGCGTCTAACGGACGCAGGTCGACGATCGGGAGCTCCGCGTCCACCGATGCGATCGCTGCGCGCACCGGCGCCACCATCGCGGCCGGGTCGCCCGACGTCCGGATCTCGAGCACGAGCGCCGGCACGCCGGCATCGCCGACCTCCCTCGCGTACGGTACATAGGCGCGCCGGACCTCGGGACCGCCTAACGAATGGTCGCGCACGTCGTCGATCACTCCCACGACGGTGGTCGGAATTCCGGTGTCGAAGTAAATCACCTTGCCGATGGCGTTACCGCCGCCAAAGTAGAACCGCTCGGCCGCCGCGTTGATGACGGCCACACTCTGATGTCCGCGCGCATCGCGCTCGCCGAGATCGCGTCCGCGCAGCAGCGTGGCACCAATCGCGTGCGCGTATCCGGGCCCGACCAGGTCGAAGGGCAAAATGCTGTCGGCGCTGGTGCGACCCGTGAACGCGGGGATCGCGACGAGCGCAGTCGACTCGTGTGCGCTGAAGAGTCCGTTCATCGAGTACGTCACCGCGTGCACACCCGCGAGGCCGCCGACCCGAGCGGTGAGTTGGTTGGCCAGTGTGATGAACGTCGAACTGTCGATACCACGGCGCACCGGATCGAGTTGCGCCACCAGCAGGTGGTCGCGATCCAGTCCCATGCTCTCGGTTTCCATCCGCTGGAGCCCGTGCGTGAGCAACGCTGCCCCGGTCAGGAGCACGAGCGACAGCGCCACCTGCACCGGCACGAGCAGGCGGCCGATGGGAATGCGACCGGCGCCGCGCGCGCCGCCGACGGTCCTGCCTAACGAGCGCATCGGGCCCGCGACGTCGGATCGCGACGCCTGAAACGCCGGCACCAGGCCGAAGCACACCGTCGCACCGACGCTGATGCCGAGCGTGAACAGCAGGACGGGCCAACTGACGTGCGCCACGAGCGCCGCACCGCCTGGTGTCGCCGCCCCGACGAGTGCGCTGCTCCCCCACCACGCGGCCGCGAAGCCGATGACCGCGCCTGACGCTCCAATCACGGCGCTCTCGGTCATCATCTGCCGCACCAACCGCCGCCGCCCGGCACCCAGCGCCATCCGCAAGCTCATCTCGGGACCGCGTACCGCCGCGCGCGCCAACATGAGGTTCGCGAGATTCGTGCAGACGATGAGCAGGAGCACGGCGACGCCCGCCTGCAGGATGACTAACGCCGACCGGAACGACCGCCGTACCGCCGAGAATCCCTGCGCACCGGACGCGACCGGCACCGGTGCGTCCCGAAAGCGCGCCGCCTCGCTCGGCGACGACTCGCTTTCCATGATCACCCTGCGGACGAGCGGCGTGAACTCCGCGCGCGCGCTGGCGAGCGTCTGCCCCGGCGCGAGGCGGCCGAGCAGCAGCAGCCAGCACGTCATTCGGCTGTTGATCGGAGCGCTGTGGGGCTCCAGCACCGGCTGCATGTCGATGGGAATCCAGATGTCCGTCGTGCGCTCGACGATCTCACCGGCGAACCCGCGCCGCGCCACACCGGCGATCGTCAGCGTGACGCCGTTGACGGTAAGGTCGCGCCCAACGATGTCGCGTGCGCCGCCCAGCCGGCCGCGCCAGTAGGCATCGCTCACGATGGCCACCGGCGATGAGCCCGGAGCTCCCTCGTCGGCGGCGCCGAGTACGCGGCCGCGTTCGGCGCCCACGCCTAACACAGAGAAGTAGGTGCCCGACACGAACCGTCCATGCGGATGCTCGAGGTCGGCGCCGCGCGTGACTCGCACGTCCAGCCGCTGCGCCGTGCCCGACGCGGCGAGGCCGGACACCGTGCGCGCGCGGTCGCGGAGGTCATGGTACAGCGGCACCGAGAACAAATCGGGCCGCGCATCGCCGCTCGTGTGTCCGTCGATCGCCGTGACCTTCCCGATCGCCACGAGCTCGTTCGGCCGCGGCACGGGAAGGGGACGGAGCAGGACGTCGTCGACGACCGTGAAGATCGCGGCGTTGGTGCCGATGCCTAACGCCAGAGTGAGCACCGCCACCGCCGCCACGACCGGCTCTTTGGCCAGCCGGCGGAGGCCGACCCGGATGTCCTGAACCGCCGCATCCCAGTGCTCGCGCAGACCCAGCCGGCAGTCGCGCCGCCGCGCGGAGCGGCGCAGGCCGGCGCGCACGTCGCCGCTCGCCGCCGTGCCTAACCGGCGCACCGCCTCCGCGCGTGCCGCCTCGCGCGCCATCCCGCGCGCCACCAGATCGTCCGTTCGCGCCTCGAGAAAACTCGCGAGTTCGTCATCCGCGTCGGCGCTGGTCGCCGCATCGCTTCGCGCCTCGGGACGGAACAGCCGGCGAACACGGGCGGGCAGTCGTGGCTCGATCATTCGGGGATCCTCAGGCGTTCGCCGTCCGGCTGTTCAACACCGACGTCAATGCGTCCACGTACTCACTGAGCCGCTTCGTTTCCGCCCGCAGATGCGCGCGGCCGGCCGACGTGAGCCGGTAGTAGCGCGCGCGCCGTCCGTTCTCGGTGACGCCCCATTCCGCCTCGAGGAGATGCCGCTCCTCCATGCGATGCAGCGCCTGCATCAGCGCCGCGTCTTCCACGCTCAGACGCCCGCCCGATCGCTCCTCCAGCCACTTCGCGATCTCGAACGCGTGCATCGGACTCCACGACAAGGTCTTGAGCACCAACACATCGAGCGTGCCTTTCACCAACGGCATGACCGGGTCTCCACGGGGTAGTGTCTACCCGAACACTCTACCCCTGGCCGGCCGCTCGCGCAAGAGCGCCGTCTCGGCGCGTCGCGTCGATGCACCGCCTCTGCTTTGTGACCGACCTCACAGGTGGTGACACTTAGATTTGTGAGTCGTACTCGACGTATCGAGACTCGCAGCTCGGTCTCCGACGCTGCCGCCGCCCAACGACGGGCCGCGGCTCCACCACTTCCGGGAGTTCTAGATGCGACGCGTCTTTATGCTGCTCGCAGTCCTCACCCTGGCCGCGTGCGATCGCTCCGGATTCGGCACGGCCGGGCACGCCACCGCTGTCGACTCGGTCCATGCGCTGAACACGCAGCTCGCGCAAGCGCACACCGTCGCCGCGCAGCAGGATTCGCTCATGCAGGGCTTCACCGAAACGACCAAGCTGCTCGACTCGATCGACAGCGAGATCTCGCACGTGAAGGGCCTCAAGTCGCACGTGCCGCTCGCCGTGCAGGGCGATTCGGCGCAGGACCCCAAGGCCGCCTACCGCGCGAATCTGTTGGGCAAGGTGAAAGATGTGACCACGCTGCTCAACGCCAGCCGCGCCCGGGTGCGCCGCCTCGCGTCCAACAACAGCGCGCTCAAGGGGCTGATCGACCAGTACCAGCAGACCATCACCTCGCTCCAAGCGATGGTCGACCGGCAGAAGCAGGACATCCTCGTCCTAACGGGACGGGTCGATAGCCTGACCACCGCCAACACGCAGCTCGCCGCCGGCGAGGCCGCGGTGACCGACACCATGCACACGCTGCGTCGCGAGAACAACACCGTCTACTACGTGATCGGCACCAAGGACGACCTCGAGAAGCGTGGCATCGTCGTCGAGGAAGGCTCCAAGTTCCTGTTCTTCGGACACCATGCGCTCGTGCCCGCGCGCAAGCTCGATCCGACGGTGTTCACCGCGATCGACAAGTTCGCCACGACGACGATCACGATCCCCAACCCCGACAAGGGCTACAAGATCGTGTCGCGGCAGGACCCGTCGTTAGTCGACCAGCCGCTCACGTCCGCCGGCAAGCCGAGCGGCGAGCTCCACATCTCCGACCCGACGAGCTTCTGGTCGTCGTCGAAGTACCTGATCATCATCGCGGGCTGACCCCCGCCGCCGCCCAACGCAAACGGGGCGCGGTGCATTCGCACCGCGCCCCGTTTCCCTTGGGCGGCTCCCGCTCCGTTAGTCCGCCCGCGGCGCGACGCCGCGCGCCCCCGACGCGCTGTAGCGCGTCGGCAGCGCCGGCG
>DASVAC010000249.1:0-3231 GCA_036376535.1 Gemmatimonadaceae bacterium
GGAGCACCGTGATCCTGTCGGGCAACACGAGTGAGAACAATTTCGGAATGAACGCGGGCGCGGGGATCCGCATCGCCCTCGGCAACTCGAGTCTGTTCGCGGAGGGGAGGTACCACTACGTGTTCACGCCCCGCCAGCGGCTGCAGATGATACCGGTCACGTTCGGCATCAGCTTCGGCAACTGACGGCGTTTGGGCGGCGCCTAACGGGAGCGGCGGCGCGAAAGCTTGCGCCGCCGTTCGTGCGCCTCGTGGACTCCATCTAGAATGGTGGTAGCATGCGCCGGGTCTGCCTAGTCAGGAAAAGCGACCTGCTTCCAAAGGATGACAAAAGTGAAACAAGGGATAACGAAAAGTGATCGTTCGGCGCGGAGGAAGGTGCGGTCGCCCGTTGGCCAGAAGCGGCTTTGTTTTTTTCTTGTGAACAACAGGGCACTTCTCTTACCCGTTAGGCAGCGCACCCCGCGCAGAACGATCACGTTTGTTATCCCTTGTTTCACTTTTGTTATCCTTGAAGAGCAGTTGCCGTTTTCCTTGATGATCCCACCACGCGGACCGTGCTTCACTTCAAAGAATGATAGGTCTGCAGCCGTCTGGGGCGACCACCACTGGCGCGTGCGATACGAAGTTCGGACGCACTCGACTAGGGGACGATCTTGACCGTCAGCCCCAGGCTGCGCGTGCTCGGCACACCCATGATTTCTTCGCCCTGGTTCGGGCCGGTGTCGAACACCGACTGCGGGTCGAAGTTGGGCACCGCCGTGTGAACCCAGAGGTTCCGGCCGATGACCGCGAGCTCGATGGTCGTCAGGTGCAGGCGCTGCGCCAAACCCGCCTCGAGCGTGTAGCCGATCCGTGCTTCGCGGAGTTCGACGGCGTTGTCGTCGAAGACCGTGAACGCGGCGGATTGCCCTTCGTACCCGTAGTACTGTTGCGCCGTCACGGGTGTGGTGTTCGGCGTGCCATCCTGGTTGACGCCTGGGACGATGATGTCGCCGCCGCGTTGGCGAAGGCCGACCGTCGATATCAGCGTTCCAGACTCTATGCCCCAGTGGTTCGTTTCGCTGTAGACGCGTCCACCGTGTCGGCTGTCGACGAGCAGCATCATCGAGAACCGCTTGTACCTGAGATCGCTCTCGAGTCCGCCCACCCACGACGGCAGCTCCGAGCCGACCGCCTCGAGTCCGAGCATCGGCAGACCGTTCTCGACGATCACACGGCCTAACGAATCGCGCATCGGCACATAAGTCACGATCGTGCCGAATGGCTGTCCGCTCACCACCTGCGCGTGCGTGCCGAAAACGCCCAGTACTCCGCGCATCCCCTGGGTCTCACTACGGTTCGACGCGAATCGAAGGCCGAGATTCCATTCGAGGCCGTTCGCGCGCGTGAAGGCCTTGGCACTGACCGCCAGCTCGACGCCTCGATCGGTAACGGTGAGTGAGCGCGTCTGGGTCGATAGCACCGGAGCCAGGACAACCGTACGAGTGAGCGTACGTTCTTCGTAGTGTGTGATGCTCAGCGACACGCGGTTGCGCAGGAAGCCGAGGTCCGCCCCCTCCTCCCACGAGGTCGTGCGGTCCAGCACGGCGAACTCGTCCTCTCCGGCGACCTGTGCCCAACTCGCGCGCAGCGTTCCGGTAGACACGATCCCGTGCAGCAGGCCGTTAGGCGCGTGGTGCATCATGTCCCATGCCGCCGAGACCGACGGGGAGAACTCGGCGCGATCGGGCATCCAATCCTTGCGACCCGTGGCATCGAGAAACACCGTGCTGTCAAACGAAACGCTGGTCCGGCCGTATGCGCTGTTGGTCTTCACGCGCACCGATTCGACCGTTCGAAAGCGGCCGCCCTCGTCGCTGATGAAAGCGGCGTTCTGCGTCGTGCGACCGCCCCTCGTCGCGACGCCGGCGTCGACGGCAAGGCCCAGCGTTGGGCCGAGTGGACGAGCGACGCTCAGCAGAAAATCGGAGTTCTGCTCGCGATACGTGGTCGCGCCTGTCACGGTGTACCCTACTTGTGCGGCGCTTGGATCGCGTTGGTACTGGTGGTCGTGCCACCAATCGATCCCGGTGCGAATGGACGCATTCAACCACGGCCTGAACGCGTAGGCGGCGCTGACGGCGCCGATCGCGTGGTCACGGCTGTTGCTGTTGGAGCTGATGTCGGCGTCCCAGTACGGGTTGTTGATCCCGAACGCGCTGACGTACGCAGCCTGATGATCGGTCAGGGCATCGGTTCGCAGATGACCGATATCGGCCGCACTTCCGGTGAACAGGAATGCGGCGACCGGGTTGTCCGAGCTCAGGCCCTGCACCGGTTGATGGTTCGCGTCGGCGTGGCCGTATTCGCCGTTGACGCGGATGGCGAGTCGCGGGAGCGCCTGCAGGCCCGCGGCGAGCGACGTGCTCAGGTGTCCGAGCCCGCTGTTCGGCTGCACGCCATCCTGGCCGACGTTCGTGATGCCTAACCGAAGGTCGCCGGTCGAGGACGCAGCCGACACCGCGGCCGTGGTCGTCGCGGTGTGTCCCTGCACGAAGAAGTCGCGCAGGCTGTTCGGCTGGGCGACGAGCGGCTCGGCCTGGCCGCTGCTCCACCATTGCACCTGGTCGGTCCCGTAGACCGCCGGTCCCCACGCGCCCGTCCCGCCGACGGAATACACGCCGGTGCTGCCTAACGCGTAGCGGCTTTGAAATTGCGGCACGCGGAGCGCCGACTCGAAGGTGTAGTCCTGCTTCGCCGACACCGAGAATCCTCGCGTGCCGGCCGCGGACTTCGTCGCGATGAGGACCACGCCATTCTGCGCCCGGCTGCCATAGAGCGCGGCGGCATTCGGCCCGTCGAGCACCGTGATGGACGCAACCGCGTTGGGATCGAGGTCGGCGAGCGAGCTCCCGAAATCGATGTGGTCCTGCGTACCGACGATGGCTTGATTCGCGACGGGCACACCATCCACCACGAACAACGGCTGGTCGTTCCCGGCGGCCGTTCGCGCGCCGCGCAACAAGAGGCTCACCGCGGTGCCCGAGGCTCCGCTGCCGCTGACGTCCGCGCCTGCGACGCGACCGGCGAGGGCTCGCACAAGATTGGTCTCCCCCGCGGCCGTGATCGCATCACCGCTCACGGTCTGCTGGGCCGACCCGATCGACCGAGGATCGCGCTCGATGCCCAACGCAGTCACGGTGCGGTGCGCCGAATCGGATGGCGAGGCCGGCACCAGCGAGGACGCCAC
>DASVAC010000250.1:0-4735 GCA_036376535.1 Gemmatimonadaceae bacterium
CGCAGGTTCACCTGCGCGGGCGGCGAGGGATAGATCGAGAGGCAGTGCAGGATGGCGACAGGACCGGAGCCGGCGCCGCGCAGCGTGGTGATGGCGCGCTCCACTTCGCCTAACGTAGCCATGCCGGCCGAGATGATCACCGGTTTGTGCGTCGCGGCCACGTACTCGAGGAGCGGCAGGTGGTTCACGTCCATCGACGCGACCTTGTACGCCGGCACGTCGAGCGCCTCGAGCATGTCGACTTCGGCATTCGAGAAGCAGCTCGAGAAGAACGTGATGCCGGTGTCGCGGCAGTAGGCCGAGATCTCCTCGTGCTGCGCGCGCGACAAGGCATACTGCTCGACCGATTCCTCGAGCGTGGGCTGGTTGCGCTCCTTGCTCACGTACGCGGTGTTGCGGTCGTACTCGGCGCGGGAGATGAGCGACGACTTGCTCCACGACTGGAACTTGACCGCGTCGGCGCCGCACTCGCGCGCGGCGTCGATCATTTTTCGGCACAGCTTCATGTCGCCGTTGTGGTTCGCGCCAATCTCGGCAGCGATGTAGGGCGGCTCACCGGGACCGACCAACCGGCCGGCGATGTTCAGCTTTTCCATAGATCGGGCCTTCCGGGAATTTCGTGAAACATGAAGTGACGGCGCTGGCTCCGCTCGAGTTCGCGGTAGTGGCTGACCGCGGGCGCGCATGGATGGCTTCCTCGCTCTGTGGTGAAGGATAACGACAAAGAAACGGCAGGGAAAACTACAGGCATGGCCCTGCTGCGCGAGGGAAGAACGATCACAATGGCGAGAGCGGTTTTGCTTTTGAAAAGCAGGATCTTCAGAGAAATTCGTGAAATCTCGTAGACACGAACCGGCGGCAAGGCGATGCACCGGCTGCGGGTCCGCCTCCGATGTCTGACAAGCATCTACGAGTTGATAGCGGACACACCGGGACAACGGCGGACAAGGCGGACTTTATTGGTAACTGCTCGAGATGTCAGCGCTCGAAACCACACAACACGTTCTTGTCGTGCCCATTCGTGTCCGGCCTTGTCCGCGCTCACAGTCGTGAGACTCTCATCATCGGCGGAGGCGGATTCATGAGAGCTCAGTCGTGCTCGCGTGTCCGCCTCCGCTGTCTGACACGCGCTGCCTCTCCCCGGAAATTCCTGAAGAACCCAAAAGAGGCCTTCCATGCGCGCCTCCCGTTAGCCCTCACGTCGCGCTCCCACCGCACCGACCTGTCGCCTCATTTTCACGACATTCCCCGAAGATCCCATAGATCCTCGAGCTCGGGGTTGGCCACGCTCCACCACCAGATGTAGCGCGGGGGAAGACTGTTGAGCGCGCGCACGTACGACGCGAGGCGTTCGGGCTGCGCAACGGCGGCGGCAAAGACGCGGCAGCGGTCGCGGGCTTGCGCAACCTGCGTGCGGTACGGCTCGGCGAGCGACCACGGGCTGTCGAGCACGCAGTCGTAATGGGCGAGGACGCGAGACGTCGCGACGCGTACCTGCTCCTCGGTGAACGGCGGGAGCACCGCCGCCGTGTTGGAGCCGTATTGGCGGTAGCGCATGCGCGGGGTGCGATCGAAGGCGAGCCGAGCGCCTAACGACCAGGCGCGCGTGGTGATGAGCCAGTCGAACAGCACGCACGTGGATGGAATCGGCAGGCAGCGGCGCAGCATGTCGGTGCGCCATACGACGTTCGAGAACCCGAACACGTTCCAGCGCGGCAGCATCGTGTCGAGGCGCAGGTCCTTTGGCGGCACGAACACGACGCCGATGTCCTGGCCGGACTCGTTCATGATGTCGAGTGCGGAGCCCGTGACGTCGGCCCGGTCGAGCGCGGCGCGCGCGGCGGCGACGCGCGACGGGAGCATCACGTCGTCGAGGTCGGCGGCGACGATGCCGTCGTAGGCTTCGACCATCGCCGCGAGCGCGTCCTGCCGCACAGCGGACGGCGTTGCGTTAGGCGGACCGACGCGCCACGTGACGTGGGGCGGTTGGCCGATGATGTCGAACACCTCGCGCTCGGTCACGCCGTCGAGGCTGAGCCAAACGTCGAAGTCCTGGTCCGTTTGCGCGCGCACCGACGCGTACCAGTCGCCGAAGAAGCGAAGGGCCGCGCGATACACCGTCCCGTGCACAGCAACACGGCTCACCACGCGGTCCAGCCGCCTTCGATGAGCACGTTGCTGCCGGTGGCGTAGGACGATGCATCGGAGGCCAGGAACAACACGGCGCCGAGGACCTCGTCGGCGTTCATGAGCCGGCGCATCGGCGACTTTCTCGAGAAGCGCTCGATGAACGCAGGCTCGTGGTTGTTCGCCACGCCGTGCGGCGTCACACAGTTCACTCGCACGCCGCGCTCGGCCCAGTAGGCGCCGAGGTAGCGCGTGAGCATGATCACGCCGCCCTTGCTCGCCGTGTACGCGACCGGGTTGCCCAGACTGTTGCCCTCGTAGAGGTCGGGGTTGGACGAGACGACACCGTAGGTGGACGCGACGTTGATGATGCTGCCCTTCCCTTGCTTCAACATGACGGCGCCGAAGTCGCGGCACGTGAGGAACGTCCCGGTGAGATTGACGGAGATGATCGAATCCCAGAGCTCTTGCGGGAACGTTTCCGCTTTCGCTTCGGTGAAGCCCTGCGGCTTGAACTGGTGATTGTTGATGAGCACATCGACGCGGCCAAAACGCGCGAGCACGGCGTCGCGCAATGCAGCCACCTGCTCGGCGCGCGCGACATCGCACTCGAAGGCGGCGGCCGGCTCGCCTAACGATTGGGCGAGCGCGCCGGGCTTGGCGGCGGGAATGTCCACGAGGGCGAGGCGGGCCCCGCGCTCGTGGAACGCGCGCGCGAGCGAGCGACCGATGAGGCCGCTGGCACCGGTGAGCACGACGACGCGATTGCTGACATCAAATACCGGGTCAGACATGTGTTCCTCTCAATGGGACGACAAATATAAGACGGACGCGCTCACGGCCGCGTTTGTCTCAAGGTCGCGGTGGCGGTCATACTGATGGTGCGCAAGCGCCCGACGATGATTCCACACCAAGAGTCGAGGCACGTTGATGGCAGCGGCGGTTCAGGTTCCCGATCGGCCGGACTTGCTGAAGCTGATGCTCGACGATCTCGCGTCGGCGCCTGCTGTATTCAAGCCAACAAACTACTGGTCGGTGTACGAGCAACGGTTCGTGCCCGAGCTCGAAGCGCGAGGCCTCGTCGATTTTCGACGGCGCCGCGGGACGGTTCTATCCAGCTTCGGTGCATCGGATTATCGGCCGCGCGGCGCCTATCTGGATTTGAGCCGAAGCCGCGTGTTCGGCAACCGTGTGACGCAGCACGTGCCGGGCTGGAAGCGGTTGCTGTCGCGCCTGAACGATGTGCTCAATCGCGACGGGTTGTCGCCGGTTCGACTCGACGTGTACGAGTGCGGGCTGCGCGAGCTGCAGGAATCCGCCCTCCGCCTAACGCAACTCTACGGCGAGCACGCGGGCGCCCGTCCGCTCGATTCCATCGAATTGTCATGTGCGGGCAATCCCGAGGATGTGTTCGAGATCGCGGGCCGAGCGTATACGATGCGCGCCCTGTACTACTATCTCCGCTACGCGTATTGCTGCCAGTTCGTGGATTTCGACGATATCGACGTGATGGTCGAGCTCGGGTCGGGCATGGGACGGCAGATCGAGATCATTCGAAAGCTGCATCCGCGCATTCGCGTCATCGCGTTCGACATCCCGCCCCAGCTCTACGTGTGCAGCCAGTTCCTGTCGGCGGTCTTTCCTAACGCGGTGGTCGGATACGAGGCGACGCGGACGTATCGCGCGCTGCCTGATCTCCCGGAAGGCGCAATAGCAATCTGTGGTACCTGGTTGTTCCCTCTGCTCCGCGATCATCACGTCGACTTGTTCTGGAACGCCGTCAGCTTCCAGGAGATGGAGCCGGACGTCGTCGCCAACTATCTGAGTTACGTCGCGCCGGCGGCCGGCGCCGTGTACCTGCAAGAGCGCATGGACGGCAAGGAGCTGTCGCGCGCGGTAGGCGAGCCCGGCGTTCTTCGTCAGACGACGCTCGAGGACTACCGGCGCGGCCTGCCTAACCACACGCTCGTCGACATGTCGACCTGTCTCAGGCCCCTCGGTACGCTGCCCGATCATCGCGACTCGTTCTGGCGTCTTCCCTGATGACGTGGTACTTCGCGCGAACGCGTGGCGAGGTTCTTCGCTCTGTTGAAACGGACAAAGCACGGACACACCGGACAAACCACGGATCGCTCGGCTGCAGGAACGGCGCCTACTGCGGGAAAAAGCAAAGCGTTGTTGTTTGAAAAAAAGGGTCTTCAGGAATTTCCGGGGAGGGGCAGCGCGTTGTCAGACAGCGGGGGCGGACACGCGAGCACGACTGAGCGCTCGTGAATCCGCCTCCGCCGATGATGAGAGTCTCACGACTGTGAGCGCGGACGGGGCCGGACACGAACGGACACGACAAGAACGTGTTGTTTGGTTTCGAGCGCTGACATCTCGAGCAGTTACCAATAAAGTCCGCCTTGTCCGCCGTTGTCCCGCTGTGTCCGCTATCAACTCGTAGATGCTTGTCAGACAGCGGAGGCGGACCCGCAGCCGGTGCATCGCCTTGCCGCCGGTTCGTGTCTACGAGAGTTCACGAAATTCCCGGAAGACCCGAAAAAAAAACACGCAACTGAAGTGACCTCGCGCCAGAGGTGTGCTTCCCTCTGCAGCCGAGCGATCC
>DASVAC010000251.1:0-3364 GCA_036376535.1 Gemmatimonadaceae bacterium
GTGATCACGCAGTTCCTGGTCGAGCTGTGCCGGCCGAGTCAGCTGCAGGTGAGTCCGTTCCTGCGGGGATACTATTTCGCGGGCGTGCGGCCGGTGTTCATCAACGAGGCGGCGCCCGCCTCGGCGGCCGCGGCGCTCCAGGCGCGGGCCGAAGCGCGTTCGGCAACGGCGGTGTTCCGCGCCGAGCAACTGGCGGCGCAGGCCCGAGCCGTGGCGCCCGCGGCCGCGACGCGCAAAGTCCCGCAATGGGTGTTCCTCGGCCGCCTGTTCACCGATGTCGTGTTAGGCGACCGCGCGGCGATGCACGTGACCCGGGGCGGCACGCGGGTGAACACGCTGCGGCGCGTCGCACTCGGCCTCGCCACGGCCGCCGGCGTCGTGCTTGCGTTAGGCTTCACGATGTCGTGGTCCGGCAATCGCACGCTCGCCGGCGACACGGCCGACGAGACGCGCGCGGCGATGGAGCTCACCACCACCGGCACCGCTGCGCCGCCGGTGGAGACGCTCCACCGTCTGGACACGCTGCGCACGCAGCTCCAGCTGTTGCGCGACTACGACCGGAACGGCGCGCCCACGCATCTGCGCTGGGGCCTGTACACCGGCGGTGCGCTGCTCCCCGATGCCCGCCGCGCGTACTTCGCGTCGTACGACAAGCTGCTGTTCGAGGACACGCGCGGCGCGCTCGCATCGTCGCTGCGCGCGGTGCCGCCGGTGCCCCGCCCAACGGACGACTACGGCAGCACGTACCGCGTGCTCAAAGCGTATCTGATCACGACCACGAACCCGGAGCGGAGCACCGAAGATTTTCTGGCGCCCGTGCTGCTCACGCAGTGGACCGGCGTCCGCGCGCCCGACACGGCACAGAGCCAGCTGGCGCAGCGCCAGTTCGCGTTCTACGCGCGCGAGCTTCCGTTAGGCGACCCGTTCTCGTTCCCGGCGGACACCGCGCTCGTCGGCCGCGCCCGGTCGTTCCTCCGCCAGTTCACCGGCATCGAACCGATCTACCAGGCCATGCTCGCCGAGGCGGACAGCGGCCACACCGCCATCCAGTTCAACAAGATGGTGCCGGGCTCGGCGGCGTACGTCGTGGACCGGGTGACCGTGCGCGGCGCGTACACGAAACCGGGCTACGCGGCGATGCAGAAAGCGTTAGGCAGCGCCGACCGGTTCTTCCAGGGCGAGCGCTGGGTGCTGGGCGACGAGCCGCCGAGCCAGGTCGACAAGACGAAAGCGCTCGCCGACCTGCGCGCGCGGTACGAGAGCGACTACATCGCGGCGTGGCGCGACTATCTGCAGGGCGCGAGCGTGACGCGCTACGGCAACGTGAGCGACGCGGCGGCGAAGCTGGCGCAGCTGTCGGGCAACCAGTCGCCGCTGTTGTCGCTCATCTCGATCGCGTCGCAGAACACCAACACCGACACGGCGATCGGCAACGCGCTCCAACCCGCGCACGTCGTGGTACCGCCGGGACAGACGGACAAGTTGATCGGCCAATCGGTCCAGGCGTACATGGGGGCGCTGCTCACGCTGCAGGGCTCGTTAGGCCAGGTGGCCACGGCGCCGCCCGGGCAGTCCGAGGGAGCCATCGCCAACGCGACGCAGAACGCCAATGCCGCGCGCGGCGAAGCGCAGAAGCTGGCGCAGGGCTTCGTCGTGGGCCGCGAGCCCGCGGTCGCCACCGCCGTGCAGCGTCTCCTAACGGAACCGCTGGCGAGCATCGACCCGTATCTGCGCAACTACGGCGCGGGCCAGGTGAACGGCAAAGGCCAATCGTTCTGCGCGAAGAACGCGAGCCTGTTCACGAAGTACCCGTTCAACGACCACTCGCCGATCCAGGCGTCGCTGGACGAAGTCGCCGCGGTCTTCAAGCCGGGCACCGGGTCGCTCTGGACGTACTACACCGATGCGCTGCAGAACGTGATCCAGGCGCAGGGCAGCACGTTCACGCCGAAGTCGGGCGGCACGCTCACGGTAAACCCCGCGTTCCTGTCGTTCTTCAACCGCGCCACGCAGTTCTCGGCGGCGATATTCCCGGCCGGGGCGAACGAAGCGCGCCTCACGCTCAACCTGACGAACTATCTGATGCCGCAGACGGGTCGCCTGCGCGTGGTGGGCGACGGCCTAACGGTGGACTACGCGGCCGCGGTGAAGCTGCACCAGTTCACGTGGACGTTCCAGCCATCGAGCGAGGCGACGATCGCGGTCGAGCAGGGCAATAATTCGTGGGCAAACGTCGCGAGCTTCCACGGTACGTGGGCGGTGTTTCAGCTGTTCGGCGCCGCGGCGTCGTGGGAGCCGACGGCCACCGACTATCGCGCCGAGTGGAGCATCCCGGGCAACGGTGCGGGCGCGAAGGTGGGACTCGACGTGGGGCTCAATAGCGTGCCGCCGGTGTTGCGGAAGGGATACTTCTCCGGGTTCTCGTGCGTGAGCCGGGTAGTGCAATGAAGCCCAACGGTCGATAGTCTATGGAAAGCAGTGGCCGGTTCAACCGGTTAGTGCAACGGGTGCGGCCTCCCCGTGGTCCGTCATTCGTCGTTCGTTTCGTGTTTTCCTACCCGTCGTCCGTCCGTCGTTGTTCGTGACCAGTGCGTCGCACACCCATGATGCGACTGAGAAGCCGGCCACGGCCGTCGCCGGATGACGCACCCCGAACCACGGACCACGGGTAGGAAAGCACGAAACGAACAACGAATGACGGACCACGGGAAGTTGCCCGCGCGAGATGGAGCCTCGTCGTCAGGTCAGTCGATGGCAACCGTTGCACGCACCGATTGAATCCGCCGTGCCCGATAACGCGAACGCCCGCCGCAAAAAGCGGCGGGCGTTTCGCTTCTGCATGACATGCACCTGGCAGGTGCCTCAAGTTAGTCCGCGCGGCGCCCCAAATCAAGCGCAGTGTTGGAGGCCGTGCCCGGAGCGGGATGTGAACCCGCACCGCCGCCGCGGTCGCTCCGTTAGGCAACAGCGCAGTGGCCGATTCGCACCTAATCGCCGCCGAAGCCATCGCTTAGTCGCATCTGGATTGAATCACCGCCGGCGGCCGACTCAATCCCGCCGGGCGTACCTCCGACCCCTGATTGGTTATCTTAGTGTTGGCCGTAGCACGTTTGTCAGTTAAAGGCTTCGCCTCCCGGTCGGACGTCTCGTATGGCGACACCACGCGTTTCCGGCACAACTGGTCGGCGGACGCATCTCCGCGGGTTGCAACCCAGCGGCCTCGCGGTCCAGCCCGGAGCGACCGCGTACAGCTCCGAAACGGGCCGCACGTATCGCCTGGAGCAGATGATCGGCAAGGGCGGGTTCGGCGAGGTGTATCTCGCGACCGCCACCCTCGCGTCGGGCGCCGAGTTCAAGGTGTGCA
>DASVAC010000252.1:0-7179 GCA_036376535.1 Gemmatimonadaceae bacterium
GCCTGCTTCGCCTCGGCGTGCGCGCGGCGGATGTCCTCGAGCGGGATGGCGACGGCGTATCGCAGATAGAGGTTGTCGCGCCGCCACTCGGGGATGCGCCGGTCGAACAGGGCGCGGAACGGTTCCGAGGCCCACGTCACCGCGTGCACGCCGTTGGTGATCGCGTCGATCGGGTGCGCGGGGAACATCTCGCGCGAGACTTCGCGGTGCCGCATCGCGACGCCGTTGATGTAGCGCGACAGGCGCAGCGCGAGGTAGGTCATGTTGAGCGAGCCGTCGTCGTCGCAGCACTTGGTGGCGCTCAGCAGGGCCGCGTAGTGCTCGCCTAACGATCGGAGGACCTGCTCCTCGGGGAACTTGTCGTGGCCGGCCGGCACCGGCGTGTGCGTGGTGAAGATGCAGCGTTGGCGCACCGCCTCGAAGTCGGCGTCGGTGGCCTCCCACGGCGAGCGTCCGCCGAGCTGGCGGTCGAGCAGCACCAGCGTCAGGAGCGCCGCGTGGCCTTCGTTGATGTGGTAGTGGACGCCGTCGTCGTAGCCTAACGCACCCAGCATCGCCGCGCCGCCCATGCCCAGCACCATCTCCTGCGCGAGGCGGTAGCGTTGGTCGCCGCCATAGAGGACGTCGGTGAGCGTGCGGTCCCATTCGTCGTTCTCGTCGAGACTCGTGTCGAGGAGCACGACGGGAATCGTGTGGCCGGTAATCCCCTGTACCGCATAGCGCCATGCGCGCACGTGCACCGTGCGGCCTTCGATCTCGACGGTGACGCGGGGCTCGTACGGCTCGAGGATGTCCTCGGGACGCCAGTCCTCCGGCGTCTCGGTCTGCTGTCCCTGCGCATCGAGGTGCTGATGGAAGTAGCCCTTCCGGTGTGCGAGCGAGACCGCGACGAGCGGCAGCTCGAGGTCGGCTGCTGACCGGAGCGTGTCACCGGCGAGCACACCGAGTCCGCCACTGTAGGTCGGGATTCGCTGCTCGAGGCAGATCTCCATGGAGAAGTACGCGATGATTCCGTTACCGGGCTCGGCCATTCGGGGCGTGGTTTCTGAGGGTCAGAGGGAACGCACGCACGGCCGTGTCCGGCACGCACGTAACAACGTTGAAGAAATATCGCCGATCACCGCTTGGCGCCACGATCGCATTGGAGCGATTCGCGGACCGTTGGACTCGAATCGAGCGACTCGAGGGGCATTCGCATGCGACGGGTCCAGCTCGGATATCGATCGTGGGCGAGTCCAGGCATGTTGACCGGTTCGGTTTCGCCGGCGAGGTCATCGAGAGAAAGGCCGACGAGGGCGGCCGGGGTGGAGCAGAGAAACCGGTGCACGGCCCCGGTGAGCACGGGACCCGGGAGGCCATTCGATCCGGCAGGCAGCACGCCATCCTCCGTTAGGCGGCTGACGATCGCGGCGCGTTCGCGCACTCGCGCCGCGCGGGCAGGGCCCAGCGCGGGGTCGTCGCGACGGGTGAGGCCGAGCTCGAGGTCGCGGCCCGTCCAGTATCCCTCGAGGGGCGGCATGTCGTGTGTGTCGGCGGTGACCAACGACAGCGGTTCGTACGCCGAGGCGGGGCGAAACGCGCCGTCCTGTTCGCGCTCGAAGATCATGACGCGGCAGCCCAGCACGCCCCATGCCTGGAGCGTCGGCGGGACTTCCGGCGGAACGGTGCCCAGGTCTTCGCCGATGATGATGGCGCGGTGGCGTGCGCTCTCGAGCGACAGGATGCCCAACAAGTCGTTGGTCGGGAAGCGCACGTAGGCGCCGTCGCGGCCGGGCCGGCCGGCGGGAATCCAGAACTGGCGGAACATGCCTAACGCATGGTCGATGCGGAGCGCGCCGGCGTGGCGGAGGGATGCGCGGATGAGCGCGATCCAGTAGGCATACGCGTCGGCGTGCAGCTGGTGCGGCGAGATGGGCGGCAGGCCCCAGTTCTGCCCCTCGGTGGCGTAGGCATCGGGCGGCGCGCCGACGTCGGCGCCGGAGAGAAAGAGGTGCTGATAGGCCCACGCGTCGCTCCCATCACCCGATGAGCCGACGGCGAGGTCCTGGTACACGCCGATGGTGAGTCCGGCGTCGCGCCCGCGTTGGGCGGCGCGCTCGAGCTGGCGGTCGAGCTCGAACTGGATCCAGCGATAGAAGTCGACCGTGTCGCGGTGCTCGGCGCGGAACTGCGCGACCTCGGGCGACGCGGGCACGCGAAACGGGCGCGGCCACGCGCGCCAGCCGCCGGTCACGCCTAACGCAGCGAAGTGCTCGTCGAGCGCGCAGAAGGTGGCGTGTGCGGCGAGCGGGTCGCCCTCGCGCGCGACGTAGCGGTCGTACGCGGCGCGGCGCGGGTCCAAGGGCGACGCGTGCGCGGCGACGAACGTCCGATGGAGCGCCTCGAGCACCGGGCGCGCGAGGAGAGTGGCCCGCTCGTACTCGGCGCGATCACCGACGCGCAGTTTGGCGAGCTCGCCGCGCAGCGCATCGCCGGCGAGGAGCGCGCGTGCTTCGTCGCTCTCGGCGAGCTCGGGAATCGATTCGACGTGCAGGTACGCGGCGCTGCGGTAGAGCCGGCTCACCGGGCTGTACGGGGAGATCTCGGCGCCGCGATTGCGCAGGGCGTGCAGCGGGTTGATGCCGACGAACGCAGCGCCGTGGGCGCCGCTCCACTCGGCGAGGGTGCCGAGGTCGTCGAGGTTGCCGACGCTCCAGTTGGTGGCGCTGCGAACCGAGTAGAGGTTGGCCTCGATGCCGAAGCGTTTGCCGGTGGGGGTGACGCAGGCGTGGGGGGCGACGACGAGCGTTTGGCGGGCTTCGGCTTGCGCTCCGCGCCCCTCGAGCGCGAGGTGAAGCCGATAGTAGCCGGCGCCGACGAGCGGCGCGAGGCCGACGTCGACGACGTCGGCCGCGTGCCGATCGACGGCGCCGGCGTAGGTGGTACACTCGCCACGCTCGTCCTCGAGGGTGCACGCGTACTCGACGCGCGCGTCTCCGTTAGGCGGGGCCACGGTGTCGGGGATGCGGAAGCGGAGCGTGCGATCCCACGCTTCCGACTCGCGCACCACCCGCACCGGGGGCAGGATCTCGCGCTGCTCGCGCTCGTCGAGCGCGAGCAGCGCGCGGCGGATGTGCGACTCGCTCGATGCGTCGATGCCCATGGCCGCGAGCAGGGCGACGCGCGTCGCATCCGACGTGTGCCGCGTCTCGCGACCGGTCTGGTCGACGTACTGATCCAGGATCCCGAGCCGCGCGGCGAGCGCGTGGAGCGACGACACGGCCGTCAGCCGCGCACCGGACGCAGGACGAGCGCGCCTAACGGAGGCAGCACGAGCGCCATCGACTGCTCGAAGCCGTGCAGCGGCAGCGGGTCGGTCTCCACGCGCGCGAGGGTGCGCACGCCGCTCCCGCCGTAATGTGGGGCGTCGCTCGCGAACAGCTCCACGTACTCGCCGGCCGATGGCGCGCCGATCCGATACTGCTCGCGCGGCAGCGGCGTCATGTTGAGCACCACCACGAGATGCTCGCCGCCGTCGCGCCTCACGTACGACACGACCGAGTTCGCGGCGTCGGCGACGTCGATCCACTGGAAGCCGCGCGGGTCATAGTCATCGCGCCACAGCGCAGCCTGCTCGCGATACAAGCGGCCGAGGTCCTCGATGAACGCGCCGAACGGCGCGCGCATCGGCTCGGCGGCGAGGTGCCACGGCAGACTCTCGTCGTGGTTCCACTCGCCCGGCGGCGCGAGCTCCGAGCCCATGAAGAGCAGCTTCTTGCCCGGCCGCGTGTACATGTAGGTGAGCAGGAGCCGGAGGTTCGCGAACTGCCGCCACGGATCGTCTGCGTTAGGCAGCTTGCCGAGCAACGAGCGCTTGAGGTGCACGACTTCGTCGTGCGACAGCGGCATGATGAAGTGCTCGCTGTACTCGTAGATCATCGCGAACGTGATGTCGTTCTGGTGCCACGAGCGGTACATGGGGTCGCGCGCGAAGTAGCCGAGGGTGTCGTGCATCCATCCCATGTTCCACTTGAACGAGAAGCCGAGCCCGCCCTGCTCCACCGGTTTGGTGACGCCCGGCCACGCCGTGGATTCCTCGGCCACCGTGATGCACCCCGGATGCCGCTCGTGCACCACGCGATTCATGTTCTGCAGGAACGCGATCGCGTCAAGGTTCTCGCGTCCGCCGAACTTGTTGCGCAGCCATTCGCCGGGGCGGCGGCTGTAGTCCAGGTAGAGCATCGACGCCACGGCGTCGACGCGCAGGCCGTCGACGTGGAACTCCTCGAGCCAGTAGAGCGCGTTGGCGACGAGGAAGTTGCGCACTTCCGTGCGCGCGTAGTTGAAGATGAGCGTGCCCCAATCGGGGTGCTCGCCTAACCGTGGATCGTCGTGCTCGTAGAGCGCGGTGCCGTCAAACCGGCGCAGCGCGAAGTCGTCGCGCGGAAAGTGCGCGGGCACCCAGTCGATCAGCACGCCGACCCCAACGCCGTGCAGCGTGTCGACGAACCCGCGGAAATCATCGGGCGATCCGTAGCGCGCCGTCGGCGCATAGTATCCGGTCACCTGATAGCCCCAGCTACCCGTGAACGGATGCTCGGCGATGGGCAGGAGCTCGACGTGCGTGAAGCCCAACCGCTTGACGTGCTCGGCGAGGCGTGGCGCGATCTCACGATACGTGAGGACGCGATTGTCTTCCGGCGCGCGCATCCAGGAGCCGAGGTGCACTTCGTAGATGGCCATGGGGCCGCGAGCCATGTCCGCCGATTCGCGCGAGGCGACCCAGGCGTCGTCCGCCCAACGATGCGCGGACTCGACGACGCGACTCGCGGTGCCCGGCGGCATCTCCATCGCGAAGGCGAAGGGATCGGTCTTGACGCGCAGTTGGCCCTGCCCCGTGAGGATCTCGAACTTGTAGAGCGCGCCGGCCTCGACACCCGGCACGAACAGCTCGAACACGCCCGAGTTGCCTAACGAGCGCATGGGGAGCAGGCGGCCATCCCATCCGTCGAAATCGCCGACGACGCTCACACGCTTGGCGGTGGGCGCCCACACGGCGAACGAGGTACCGCGCTCACCGTCGAGCTCGCGCACGTGCGCGCCGAGCGCGTCCCACAACCGCAGGTGCGTGCCCTCGTTGAACAGGTGCAGGTCCATCTCGCCTAACGTGGGCCAGAACCGGTACGGGTCGCCGCGCTCCCAGGTGCCGCCGCCGGCGAAGCGGAAACGCAGCCGGTAGCGGAGCGGGAGCGTCGCGCCGGGGACGAAACCCTCGAACACCCCCTGGCCAACGGGATCGAGCGGCACCGTGCGATCGCCGCCGAGCAAGGCATCGACGGCGCTGGCGTCCGGATGGAACGCGCGGATCACGGCGCCGCGGGCGTCGCCGCGCGCGGCCGCGTGCGCGCCGAGGATGCGGTGCGGATCGGTGTGCTCGCCGGCGGCGAGCCGCGCCAGGTCCGCGCGCGTGACTGGGGGCTCGGACTCGATGCCCGGCGCACGTCCCGGCGGGCGCCCTGGGACGTCGTTCCCGGCGCGACGCGACTCGCGGCTCATTGCCTAACGCTCACCAGGCCCCGTCGGCGCGTACCGCAGGAGCACCAGCGAGAACGGCGCGATCGTGGTTTCGTGGTCGCCGGGCGCCACGCCCGGGCGCGCGGCCGTGTGGACCATCTCGCACCACGCGCCGGGCATCGGCATCGTCGGCAACAGGAATCGGCGCATCTCCTCCTGGTTGTTCACGATGAGCAGCAGGCTGTCGCCCTTGATCGGGCGGCCGTGATCGTCGATGTCGTCGGACGCGTCGCCGTCGATCATCATGCCGAGCACGTGTGAGCCGGAATCGTGCCAGTCGGCGTCCGTCATTTCGCGACCGTCGGGATGGATCCACGACAGATCTTTGGTACCCGAAGCATCCAGCGCCTGGCCGCGCAGAAATCCGCGGCGCCGCAACACCGGATTCGTGCGACGGATCTCGAACACGCGGCGCGTGAAGTCGAGCATCGCGCGCTGGCGGGCCTCGAGCGACCAGTCGACCCAGGTCGTCTCGTTGTCCTGCGCGTATGCGTTGTTGTTGCCGAGCTGCGTGCGGCCCATCTCGTCGCCGTGCGACACCATCGGCACGCCCTCGGAGAAGGCGAGCGTCGCCATGAAGTTGCGCATGCTGCGCTCGCGGCGCGCGAGGATGCGCGGGTCGTGCGTGGGTCCCTCGACGCCCCAGTTGCGGCTGTAGTTCGCGTCGGTGCCGTCGCGGTTGTTCTCACCGTTAGGCAAATTGTGCTTGCGCTCGTACATCACCAGGTCGCGCAGCGTGAAGCCGTCGTGCGCCGTCACGAAGTTGATGCTCGCGTACGTCGGGCGGTCGCTCCACTGATAGATGTCGCTGCTGCCCGAGAGCCGCGACGCGAGGTCGTTCACCATGCCGGCGTCGCCGCGCCAGTAGCGGCGCACGTCGTCGCGGTACTTCCCGTTCCACTCGGCCCACCCGATCGGGAAGTTGCCCACCTGATACCCGCCCGGTCCGATGTCCCACGGTTCGGCGATCAGCTTGACGCGCGACAACACCGGATCCTGGTGGATGATGTCGAAGAACGTGCCTAACCGATTGACCTCGTACAGCTCACGGGCCAGCACCGGCGCCAGGTCGAAGCGGAATCCGTCGACGTGCATTTCCGTCACCCAGTAGCGGAGCGAGTCCATGATCAGCTGGACCGTCCGCGGGTGCTGCATGTTGAGCGAGTTGCCGGTTCCGGTGAAATCGACGTAGTAGCGCGGATTCTTGGGATCGAGCCGGTAGTACGCGGCGTTGTCGATGCCGCGCAGCGACAGCGTTGGGCCGAGGTGATTGCCCTCGGCGGTGTGGTTGTAGACGACGTCGAGAATCACTTCGATGCCGGCCGAGTGGAGCGTCTTCACCATCGACTTGAACTCGCCCACCTGGCGGCCCATGGCGCCGTTGGCATAGCGCACGTCGGGCGCGAAGAAGCCGATCGAATTGTAGCCCCAATAGTTGGTGAGGCCGTGCTCGGCGAGCGCGCGGTCGATGGCGAAGTGGTGCACGGGCAGGAGCTCGACGGCCGTCACGCCTAACGACAGCAGGTGGTCGATGATCGCGTCGGACGCCAGGCCGAGGTACGTGCCGCGCACGTGCTCCGGCACCTGCGGGTGCCGTTTGGTGAGACCCTTCACGTGGCACTCGTA
>DASVAC010000253.1:0-8249 GCA_036376535.1 Gemmatimonadaceae bacterium
GAGGGCGGCGACGTTGCGCGCGTACATGGCGCTTGCATCGTACGCCATCTGGCTCGGCAGGTCTAACGGAGCGAGAATCGAGACGCCGTGCTCGACCACCGTCTTGCCCGGCTGGCTCAGCTCGCAGTTGCCGCCTTGCTCAGCCGCGAGGTCGACGATTGCCGAACCCGGCCGCATCGCGCGGACGGTTTCGGCGGAAATGAGGATCGGGGCGCGGCGCCCCGGGACCAACGCCGTCGTGATGACCGCGTCCGCTTTGGATGCGTGGTCGTGGATGAGCTGTTTCTCGCGCGCGATGTGCTCGGCCGCGAGCTCCTTGGCGTAGCCACCCGAGTCCTGGGCGTCGTGCTCGCTGACGTCGAGCTCGACGAACTTCGCGCCTAACGATTGGACCTGTTCTTTGACGACCGGCCGGGTGTCGAAGGCTTCGACCACCGCGCCTAACCGGCGGGCCGTGGCGATCGCCTGGAGCCCCGCGACGCCCGCGCCGATGACCAGGACGCGGGCCGGGCGGATGGTGCCGGCCGCCGTCATGAGGAGCGGGAAGAATCGCCCAACTGCGTTAGCCGCCAGCAGCACCGCTTTGTAGCCCGCCACCGTGCTCTGGGACGAGAGGGCGTCCATCATCTGGGCGCGCGTGATGCGCGGGACCAGCTCCATGGACGCCGCGGTGACGCCGCGTTGGGCGATCGTACGGAGTCCGTCCTGGTCGCCGCGCGGATCGAGGAGTCCGATGAGGAGCGCGTTAGGCTTGAGGAGGTCGACCTCGTGCGTGCCCGTCGCCGGGTTGAGCACCGGCCGGCGGACTTTGAGGACCGCGTCGACGTCGCCGAGTGCAGCTGCGGCGGAGGGGGCAATGGTGGCGCCGGCCGAGCGGTAGTCGCCATCGGAGAATCCCGCCGCATCGCCGGCGCCCGTTTCGACTGTGACACTGAAGCCCGCTTTGACCAGTTTCGAAGCGACCTCAGGCGTGACGGCGACGCGTTTTTCGCCGGGGACGGTTTCTCGAGGGACTCCGATTTTCATGCGGGCACCGCCGGGAACGAGGGACCTGGTGTCCGGCGGTGGCCAGGAGAACCGAGTCCAGCGCGGACGGGGGAAGTTTATCGCGGCGCGCGGGGACGGGGAAGCGAGGCAATTGTCGGTGAGAAGCGAACTTCGGCTGTGATGACGCGGGCGCTCTCCCGTTGAATGCCGGTGGTGGGCCCGGTAGATTGGTCGCAGTCGATTGCCCGAGTGTGGTGTGTGGGCGATCAGACGGGACGTGGCGCAGCCCGGTAGCGCACCTGAATGGGGTTCAGGGGGTCGCGGGTTCAAATCCCGCCGTCCCGACTCGCCCCCGGCCGTTTAGGCCGGGGGCTTTGTCGTGCCGGCGGTCTTTTTTCCGTCGTCGCTTCGCCTGCGGCTCGCGACAGTCCGGTCAAATCCCCTCGGACAGGGATGTCGCCGCCTGTTAGGCGGCTACCCAGAATGTTGGGGCTGATAATCGAGGGCGACGACGCCTGAGCTGAATATTGTAGTGTCCAGCCGCTTCAGAACACGCACGCCAGCGCGCTCGAAAATGCGCGGCCCTGCTCCATACGCAAACGGATACACGAGAACGCGGAGCTCATCCACCAGGCCGTGGTCGAGCATGGTGTGCGTTAGCTCGCCGACGCCATACTGCAACAAACTCTTGCCCGATTCCTGTTTGAGTTTCCCGATCTCATCGGCAACGTTCCCTTGGATCAGGGTAGCGTTCCATTGGAGTGGCCCCTTCTCGGTCCGCGATGCGACGTACTTACGCATCCCGTTTATCTTGTCCGCCATTTTCCCTTGCCGGGTCGGCCAGATCTTCGCGAACCCTTCGTAGGTCTTCCGACCGATCAGCAGGGCGTCCGGCGCGAACAGAAGCTCGTCAAGATATTCCGCAACGTCCGGGCTGTGAAATGCAAAAAGCTGCTGCCAAAAATCCGCGTTATCCCCGCCCATCACACCGTCGATGGAGACCTGCGCTGCGACAATGATTTTTCTCATGAGGCGAATATCGCCTACCGCGGCAGCGTTGTCTTGTACAAAAACGACAGTTGCCGCGTTCCGCGTGCGATCTCGGTCGGTGTCTGCCCGATCAGGTGCCTGAGCGACCGCGTGAGGTGAGGCTGATCGAAGTATCCTGCCAGATGCACGACATCGGCATTCGACGTGCCTTCGCGGATGAGGTTCGTAGCGTAACGCGCGCGCTCGATCGCGCGAAACTTCGCATGCGTGATCCCCGTCGCGCGCAGGAAGTGACGCTGGACCGATCGCATCGACAGCGCGTTCACGTCACCTCGAAGTGTCGCCTCGACGGTGCGGTCGCGAACGACGATGCCCTTTGCGATTATTCGTGCCACGAACGTTTCGGCGTTTTCGAACGTCGGATATTCCCACGCTGAGCCATTGAGCCAAAACGATCGCGCCGATGCGTCGGGCAACGTCACGTCTCTGCGGTCGATCAGCGACGCGGGCGGAAGCTCCGGCAGAAACGTTCCTACCTTCAGCCGAATGCCGAGCCACTCGCCTTCGGGAGGACAATCGATCGTCGTCATCCTGGTTTCGGGACCCCGGACCGTGAGGGACGACTTACCTCGAAACCGGCTCACCACCAACTCGCAGGTACCTGCGGCAATCGATAGGAACTCGCCGGCGTTTTCGGCGTGAGCGCTCCAGACGCGCTCGACGCAGCTCAGATCCGACTCGCGTTCCTTAATGACGAAAAACATGGACAGAGCCTCGCTTCATCGATATTCGCGCACGTCGAGCCTGTCACTCACCGGCCTGAGTGCCTCGGCTGGTTGAGTAGAGTCGCTGGCCTGACTGCACTGTGCGTAGGAATCTACGCCGACAGCGTCATCATGATGCGGGATTGTACGCCAGCACGGCGCGCAAGGGTGCGACGATCACCATTCACCGCAGAGTACGCGTGCGCGCAGGAAAGCTCGTCGGCACCGAGTCGGCGCGTTACAAGGTCGACACGACGTTCCGTCCGCTAACCCCGCGGGATGCGTCCTCTGGCTGAGCCCCGGTTGCGGCTAGCAGTTAATGATCGCGAGCCCGCGATAGGTCGCGGCGGCCACGACAATACTTCCGGCAATCGCGACGAACAGTCCCGATCCCGACCGAGCGACAAGCATGGCATCCGCGCCGATTCCACCCATCGTCTCGAAGAGTCGTGTTACCAACCACGCGGTAAAGGTCGTCAGCGTAGGCCCCAGCGTTAGGCCGCCGAGGTGCAGCCAGCGAGCGCGACACACACGATTCCACGAAGGGCCTTTTACTGCCAGCGCGCCAGCAATTTCCCGTCGCGCGAAAACTTGACGACACTCAGTCCGTCGGTGGCATAGAGAACGCCCTGCGGGTCGATGGCAATGCTGTTAGGAGCTTTTTCGAATAGCGTGTTGCCCGGAGTATTGCCTATCGTGGCGAGCAGGCGGCCGTGCGAAGTGAATTCCTGAATCCGCAAGAGCTGGTAATCCGCTACATAGATGTTGCCGTCGCGCCCGACAACCGCTCCCGAGACGGACGAGACGTTCAACGGTTCGTTAGGAACGGCAGCAAATGCACGAACGGTGTGCCCGTTGGGTGAAAGGGTCAGGATGCGGACGTTGCCCCAATCCGCGATCACCAGATTGCCGTCGTTGTCGACCGAAATCGTTTCCGGGTTATGCCATTGATCGAGGCCAGGACCCTGCGCGCGATGCCACCTCGCGACAACGTTTCCTTGCGGTGAAAACTTGAGCGTGAGATTGCGCGCTGCGGCCACACCGTACACTTCGCCCTGCTTGCCGATCGCCACGTGTCCGCCGAAATCAAAGGCGCGTGCTGGAAAGCCGCGAAATTTGGCCAACACCCGGCCGGCCGGCGAAAGTTTCAGGATCTGAACGCCACCCCGGTCGACGACGAAAATGTTCCCCTCGCGATCGAGCGCGATGCCGTCCGGCCCGTTGTTTCGCCCCGACGCCGAATCGAAGACATGCCACTCCGCGAGCAGACGCCCTTCCGGAGACAGCTTGAGCACACGTGAGCGCGCTTTGTGATCGGTGTCGACCAGATAGACGTTGCCTGCTGTATCGAACGCCATGTTGTCCGGTCCGTACAGGCACAACCTGCAAGGGGCGGCGTGCACGAGCGGCGCACGCGCCAGCAGCAAGAACACCACAAGTGCGGAGAGTTTCATGGTGCGTTCCGATGGGAGATGTTCTGGAAGGCGCGTTTCCAAGGGATCGAGTCTCAATCGACGTGCGTGGAGTCGGGACGAGCCAGCCAGAACGTTAGGCCACTCCTCCGTTGCCGCGTCACGGCGTCGAGGACTTCGCGCGATCGCCCGTCGACGCGGTAACGCGTCGTGATCACCGGATCGGCGAACTCGATTGTCCAGAGTGGCGCGCCATCATCTTGCGTCGTCCGTGACAATACGGACAGCGTATCGTGCTCGAGCGCGTGGTCGCCTTCCGAGAAGAGCGGAACCACGACCCGCTGCCCAACGCGATAGCGAAGGGATCGGACGAGCGTTTCGAGCTCGTTGAATGCGAACACGGGTTGCTCGAATGTGCGGTCGACGCGTTGCGGGGCCGAATCCGTGACCTCGCATGGAGCACAACCTAGCGCCCGGCGCGCGCGGCGGATCGGGCCGTTAGTCATCGTCGCGTCACAAGCGTGAAAGGATTCGGCGGAGGCGGCCATCGGGCGGCGTCGCGGTGGCGCGCGCCCTTATAACGTCGCGGCGATCGCACATGGGCATCGACCCTGTCGAAATCGCCCAGGTTGGCCCGTCATGGGGATCGAGCGTGCACTTCCGCGCGCTCGATCCCATGGAGGCACTTGCGATGAGAATCACGGTCAACACACCTGCGGGGCACATCGGTCGCGTCGTGGTCGAGCAACTGCTCGCCGCGAATGAAACGGTCGTCATCATCAGCCGGCATCCAGCCAAGGTCGCCGACCTCGTGGCACGCGGCGCCCAACTGGTCGAAGGGTCGATCGACGACCCATCCGTGCTGGATCGCGCTCTGCACGGCCAGGATGCGTTGTTCTGGCTGACGCCGTTCGTGGCCCGGGCGGACTACATGGAGTGGGCGCCGCGTGCGGCGAACCTATCGGCGGCGGCCGTTAGGAAGAACGGTGTTCAGCGCGTCGTCCTCATCTCGAGCGTTGGCGCGCAACGTGAATCGGGCCTCGGCCCGGTCGGGGTACTTCCAGCGATCGAGCGGGCATTCAGGGAGGCGGCGCCGGATATCACCGCCCTCCGCGCCGGCCACTTCATGGAGAACTATCTCAACTATGCCGAGATGATTGCGGCGACCGGCGTAATCTTCAGCCCGTATCCGGCGGCGAGGCCGCTTCCAATCGTCGCGACCCGCGACATCGGGCGGAAAGCCGCCGACGCGTTGCGCGACCCCGCGTGGAAAGGTTTTCGTACGCTCGGCGTTCACGGGCCCGAGGACCTCGATCAGACGACGGCCGCGCGCCTGATTGGTCTTGGAATTGGCCGGCCCGTCAAATACGTGGAGATCGGCGTTGCAGAAGCGAAGCAGGGCATGCTCGACAACGGCGTTCCCGCGGAGATGGTGACGTTGCTCGCGGACATGTACACCGGGCTGCGCGCCGGACTCATGGAGCGTGCCGAGCCGCGAACTGCCGAGACGACGACGCCCACGACGTTGCTCGAGTTCTCACGAGAGGTATTGAAGCCGGCGGTCGACGCGGCGGCCAGGCGCGGGTCGAACGTGTGACGCTCGCGCCGCTTTCCGTTCTCAGCTCATCGCTCGTTGCAGCAGAAATTCGCGCGTCGCTTGGTCTTCGCAGAGATCGGCTGCGTGACGATACGCGCGTTGGGCCTCCTCCGAGCGGCCGAGGCACGCGAGCAGGTGTGCAGTCAGGGCCCAGTACGGCTGGTAGCTTGTCGCCGCGGCGGTGGGAATCGCGCTCAGCAGTTGCCACCCCGCCGCGGCGCCGTGCGCTTCGGCCACTGCGGCGGCCCTCCCGACCAGCGCGCCTAACGCCGGGGCGTGACGGACGAGTCCTTCGTAGAGCGTGGCAATCGCGTCCCAATCCGTGCGCCCATTCCGCATACGCTGCGTGTGCGCGGACTGGATCGCGGCTTCGAGTTGAAATCGCCCGATGCGGCGGGTCGTTGCGGCCACGACGAGGAGATGTTCCGCTTCGTCGATCAACGCGCCAGTCCACCGCGTCGTGTCTTGCTCGGCGAGCGGCACGTATCGTCCGGCCGGCGTGCGCCGCGCGTCACGTCGGGCTTCGCAGTGGAGCATGAGTGCCAGCAAGCCTAACGCTTCGGGCTCGTCCGGCAGGAGGCGCGCAACGAGCCGGCCCAACGCGACGGCCTCGGATGCCAGACTGTTTGCGCGCGGGTCCGATCCGGCGACGTCGTCCCATCCAGTGCCGAACGCGGCGTAGACGGCTTCCAGCACGGCGTCGAGCCGCCCGGCCAGCTCGTTGACGTCGGGCACCTCGAACGGAATACGTGCGTCGCGGATCTTGGCTTTCGCGCGTGTCAGACGCTGGCCCATCGTCGACGGCTTGACGACGAAGGCAGCCGCGATGCGCGCGGCATCGAGGCGCAGCACGGTCTGCAGCATGAGCGGCGTTCGTGCAGCGGGATCGATGGCCGGGTGTGCGCAGATGAACATGAGCTTGAGCCGTTCGTCGGGGAATGCGCCGTCGCTCGCCGCGGCAATCCGCGCTTCATGCTCCGCGACGAGCAGCGATGGCGCCGCCTCCGTCTGAACCGTGGCGTGACGCGCAACGTCGATGAGGCGCCGGCGCGCTGCTGTGAGGAGCCACGCTTCCGGTTTGCTCGGGATGCCCGAATGCGGCCAGGTTTCCAGGGCGGCGAGATACGCGTCCGCGAGGGCGTCTTCCGCCGCGGCCAGGTCGCGTGTGCGCGATGCGAGAAAGGCCAGTAGGCGGGCCTGGGACTCGCGCGCGGCGTTCGCGAGTGCAGTCTGTGCAGCAGCGCTCAATGGTCGTGGCTGCGCGACAGGTTAGGCCGCACTTCGACGACGCGGCCTGGTGCGCTCACGTAGCGGGCAGCCCAATCGAGCGCCGTGCCGAGATCCGGTACATCGATGATGAAGAGGCCGCCAAGTTGTTCCTTGGTGTCGGCGTACGGTCCGTCCTGCACCAAGGTCGTCCCGTCGCGCCACCGGACTGTGTTCCCTGTTTGCGGCGGCTCGAGACCGGCGCCTCCAACGACGATTCCCGCTTCCTTCAGGGCCTCGTAATACGCCAAAAAGCCCCTCCAGAATTCCTCCTTCCGGTTGGGGTCGGTTCGCGCAGAGAACTCCGCGTCGTCCTGATAGATGAGGATGGTGTACTCCACGGTTCGGCTCCGGTTGCAGCCAAATAATGTGAGAGTGTGTCAGGTGCCGCGCAATCCGTACGGCGAGCCCACGGTGCTGGCCGACTTCCCGGACACAAGGTGCTCTAGCCCGCTCGATTGTTAGGCGGTAAGCGTGCCGCGCGCCGAAAGGCGTTCGGCCAGTGTTCCGGCCGGGACCGTGGTGCTCGCACCAGAGACCATCACGTTCCTAACGATTGCCGCTTCACGAAACGCCAGCTGCCGATGACTTCCAGGAGGACGCATGTCGGATCATGATCGCGTGCTCACCGTCGCTCTTACTCTGGGCTGAAATCCTGGATCGTGATGTCGGCGGCGCCGGGTGCTGGTACTGAGAAAGGCGCATGTCCACCTCAAGTTATCCAAACGCGTCGTACACCCTGTACTGCCGCTGCTGACACGAGCACAGCTCCGGCCATGGCCACGAACAGCCCCGGTCCCGGCCGCGCGACGAGCATGGCATCGCCGACCCCCCGCATCGTCTCGAACAATCGCTCCACGAGCCACCCTGTAAAGATCGTCAGCGTTAGCCCTATCGTTAGGCCGCCGAGCGGCAGCCATCTCGCGGGACGCCGGTACATCGCGACGCCGACGGCGACCGATGCGACTCCGCCTCCAAGAACCAGCCACCCGTACAGTCCGATCAGCCCCGAATAGTGCTGGAGCCCGGCAAAGAGCGTGATCCACGGGAGCAGCGCTCCCGTGGCCACGAGTCCTCCGCCTAACACAACCGCCGCCGCTCGCCGGCGGCCGACCACGTCGCCGGGTCCACTCATTGCTTCGGCTCCACGGCGAAGAACAGATACGCGTTCGACCGGATGTCGCCGGTGATCCCCGCACCCTTGGCCTGCAGTGCCCGCACCGTCGCGAGACT
>DASVAC010000254.1:0-2445 GCA_036376535.1 Gemmatimonadaceae bacterium
GCAGCCGAGCGATCCGATGTTATCCGTGCAGTTATCAGATTTTATCCGTTTCAACAGAGCGAGGAAGCTCGCCATGCGGACACTCGGCTCACTGAAATTGATCACTCCTGACTGACGTCATGTTCACGGGCATCATAGACGAAATCGGCACCATCGAGCGGGTGGCGGACACCGCCGCCGGGCGCGAGCTGCGCGTGCGCTGTACGTACACGGACATTGCCGCCGGCGAGAGCATCGCGCTCAACGGCGCGTGCCTAACGGTGCGCGAGCACGGACCGGGCTGGTTCACGGTGGCGGCGGTGGTGACCACGCTGGAGCGCACGAACGTGGCCGACTGGGGCATGGGCACGCGCGTGAACCTCGAGCGCGCGGTCCGGGCGGGCGACCGGTTAGGCGGACACCTCGTGCAGGGGCACGTGGATGACGTGGGAGTCGTCTACTCGAGGTGGATGCGGGACGATGCGCTGATCGTCGATGTGCGTCTGCCGCGCGAGTTTTGCGACCTGACGGTGCTCCACGGCTCGATTGCCATCGACGGAGTGAGTCTCACGGTCGACAATCTCCCGACGCCCGAAAGCGTGCGGGTGTCGCTCATCCCGTACACGGTGCATCACACTACGTTGGGTCTCCTCGAGCTCGGGCAACGGGTTCACGTGGAGGTGGACGTCATCGCCAAGTACGTGCAGCGGCTCCTCGTGCCCATCATTCCGGCGGTCCACTGACCATGCCATTCGGAACCGTCGAACAAGCCATTGCCGACATCGCCGCCGGCCGCATGATCATCGTGGCCGACGACGAGGATCGCGAGAACGAGGGCGACCTCATCTGCGCCGCTCAGTTAGTCACGCCCGAGATCATCACGTTCATGGCCAAGCGCGCGAGCGGGCTCATCTGCCTCGCGCTCACGGGCGAACGCTGCGACCAGCTCGGGCTCAATCTGGTGAGTGAGAACAACATCGATGCGTATCGCACGGCGTACACGCAGAGCATCGATGCGGCGCCGCGTTTCGGCATCACCACGGGCATCTCGGCCCAAGATCGCGCGCGCACGATCCAGGTGGCGGTCGATCCGGCATCGCTGCCGAGCGATCTGCGATACGGCGGGCACATCCAGCCGCTGCGCGCGCGCGATGGCGGCGTACTGCAGCGCGTTGGGCACACCGAAGCGGCCATCGACCTCGCTCGGCGCGCGGGGTTGTATCCGGCTGGTGTGATCTGCGAGATCCTGCGCGACGAAGACGGCCAGCCCGCGCGTCGTCCAGAATTGGAGAAGTTCGCCGAGCGACATGGCCTAACGTTCATCACGGTGGCCGAGGTGGTGGCGCACCGGCTCAAGACCGAGCGGCTGGTGCACCGCGTGGCCGAAGCGCGGCTGCCTACCGAGTGGGGCGACTGGAAGATCATCGGCTACCACAACGACGTGGACCAGCACGAGCACATTGCGCTGGTGTTCGGGGACGTGCACGACGGCGACCACGTGCTGGTGCGGATGCACTCCAAGTGCCTAACGGGAGACGTGTTCGGCTCCATGCGCTGCGACTGCGGGTGGCAGCTGCACACTGCCATGCAGATGATCGCCGAAGAAGGGCGCGGCGTGGTGGTGTACCTGGACCAGGAAGGGCGGGGCATCGGGTTGCTCAACAAGCTCAAGGCGTACGAGCTGCAGGACGGCGGCGCCGATACCGTGGAAGCCAACGAGCGGCTCGGCTTCAAGCCGGATCTCCGCAACTACGGTATTGGCGCGCAGATCCTGCTCGACCTGGGGCTCAAGTCGATCAGGCCCCTCACCAACAATCCGCGCAAGCTCGTCGGCCTCGAGGGCTACGGCCTAACGGTAGACGAGCGCGTCCCGATTCGCGCGCCCGAAACGAGCGAGAATCGCGACTACCTCGAGACCAAGCAGACGAAGCTCGGACACCTGCTCGCGCACTGAATGCCCGAATTCGCCGGAACTCCCGTTGGTCAGGGCCGCCGCATCGCGGTCGTCGTCAGCCGATTCAACGAAGCCATCACGCAGTGTCTGGTGGATGGCGCGATGGACGCGCTCACGCGCCACGGCGTCGCGTACGAGGACATCGACGTCGTGTGGGTACCCGGCGCATGGGAGCTGCCGACGGCCGCGCGCGCCTTGTTGACGTCGGAGCGGTACCACGCGATCGTCGCGTTGGGCGCGGTGATCCGCGGCGACACGCCGCACTTCGACGTCGTGGCGCGCGAGTCGACGCGCGGTCTCGCCGACGCCGGCGCCGAATTCGACACGCCCATCGCGTTAGGCGTGCTGACATGTGAGTCCATCGAGCAGGCAGCGGAGCGAGCAGGCGGCACGCACGGCAACAAGGGCTGGGATGCCGCGCTCGCGGCGCTCGAGATGGCGGATCTGCTCGATCGATTGAACGTGGCGGATGAGGATTGAGACGCGCGCCCGCGCGCGGGCGCTCCAGGCGT
>DASVAC010000255.1:0-7606 GCA_036376535.1 Gemmatimonadaceae bacterium
ATCGCCAAGTTAGGCGGCGACGAACAGCGGCGGCAGCTCGCGCTGCTCGGCGCATCGTCAGTGTCGGAGCTGACCGCGCGCCTCGATCCGGTGCCCGTCGCTCGCATAGCCAACGGTTCGTGGTCGGTCGTGATCGAGAAGCTGGCACTCGATGGGAAGACGCATCTCCGCCTCGAGCTCAGGGGCGACGCGCACACGTCGCGGGCGTCGGCCGCGGGCCACGTGGTGTCCATCCAGAGTCGCGGCGGCACGCCGCTCCGTATCGCCGTGCGCGTGAGCACGGATGCGCCCACGCTCACGCCGCTCACGCGCGGCGAGATCTTCAGCCCGTCCTTCCTCGCATTTCTGGCCAGGGCGCGCGCAGCGGCGCACGGCTCGACCACGTCGGCCTTGGGGCTGCGCGCGCGCCGGCTCGAGCGTGAGGTGCGCAGCGTCGAGGTCTTGAGCTCCGACGAGAAGCTCATGGCCGGTCTGCCTAACTTTGCCACGTACTTCGGGCGCGATGGCATGATGACCGCGCTCATGATGCAGCCCATCTGGCGGCCGGCAATGTCGGCGAACGTCATCGCCAGTGTGCTCCGCAAGCTCGGGCCCAACGGCGATGTCTCGCACGAAGAGGCGTTGGGCGAGCAGGCCATCCGCGAGCACGCGGAGATCTACGACTCGCTCATGACGGCGTACGAGAGCACGTCGAGTGATGATGCTCGCGCCGACAGCACGCTTGCCGCTGCCCGCGACGTGCTCGCGAACATTCGCCGCGTGCGCGAGAACTACCACATGATGGATGACGAGTTCCAGCTCCCGGTGCTCGAGGCGCGCTACCTGGCCGACAGCGCGGTGCCGGCCGCCGAGAAGTGCGCGCTGCTCTTCGGCACCGAGAACGGCGCGACGCGTCTGACGCTCATGATGCGCGAGCTCGCGCTCGTGTCGGCCGAAACGCAGCCATACACGCGCGACAGCGCGGCGCAGAACCTGGTCGGATTCGTGAAGCTCGACTCCACGCACTGGCGGTCGGCGAGTTGGCGCGACAGCAACGCCGGATACGGAAACGGCCGCTTCGCGATGGACATCAACGCCGTCTGGGCACCGCGCGCGCTCGATGCGACCCGGGTGATCCTCCGCGAGCTGTATTCGTTAGGCATCGATGCCGCCGCGCTCGACACCGTCCTGCCCGCATCGCCGCGCACGCCCCTCCACGATTGGCTGCGCGATACGGCGTCGCTCGGGCGCGCCATCGACGCGTGGCGCGGCGCGCGCTCCCACTTCCTCGTCCGCTTCGATTCGGCGCAGGTCCACGAGCACGTCCAGGCGAAGCTCGCCTGGCTCCCATCGTCGGAGCACACCTATTGGGACAAGATCCTCGGCGGAACGGGCGCAGGTCGAGACTCGCTCGCGTTCCTGGCGTTGTCGCTCGATTCCGCCGGCGCGCCGATCCCCATCGTCAACACCGATCCGGCCACCGACCTCTTTCTCGGCGACTTTACCGCGAGCATCATCGCGGGGCGCACGCAACCGGCCGAAGTATTACAGGAAGTCGCACCGTTCGTGCGGCCTTACCCCGTTGGGCTCTTCATCGCGGGCCTCGGACCTGTGGTGTCCAACGATGCCTATGCACCACCATCGGTGTGGGATGCGTTTCGACAAGACGCCTATCACTCGCCGCGCGTCGTGTGGGGACGCGAGGTGAGTCTCCTGCTGTTGGGCCTCGCGAAGCAAATCACCGCCGCGTACGACAGCACCGGCACGTTAGCTCGGCCCTCGTTAGGCACGTACGTGCGGACGATGCGCGCGGCACTCGATAGCACGCTCGCCGCGGTGACCGCGTCGCGCATGGAGCACAACGAGCTCTGGAGCTATCGCATCGCGAACGGCAAACTGCTGCCCACACGATACGGGACAGCATCCGACGTGCAGTTGTGGAGTGCCACCGATCTCGCCGTGCAGTACGCGCTCTCCACCCTGCCCCGCTGAGCCCGCGTGCAGCCCGTCACCCACCTCGCCGGCATCGACTACGTGATCATGGCCGCGTACTTCGCGGCGGTGTTGGGCGTCGGCTGGGGACTCCGCCGCCTAACGCGCACGAGCACCGACTTCTTCCTCTCCGGCCGCTCGCTCGCGCCATGGATCACCGGCCTCGCCTTCATCTCGGCCAACCTCGGCGCGCAGGAAGTGATCGGCATGGGCGCATCCGGCGCCAAGTACGGCATCGCGACGAGCCACTTCTATTGGGTGGGCGCGATCCCGGCGATGGTGTTCGTCGGCCTCTTCATGATGCCGTTCTACTACGGCTCCCGCGCGCGATCGGTGCCCGAATACCTCCGGCTCCGCTTCGACGAAAAAACGCGCACGCTCAACGCGGTCACCTTCGCGGTGATGACGGTGTTCTCCTCGGGCATCTCGATGTACGCGATGGGCCGCCTGCTCAATCTGCTGTTAGGCTGGAGCTTCAACGTCAGCATCCTCGTCTCCGCCCTCATCGTCCTCTTCTATGTGCTGCTCGGTGGCCTGACGAGCGCGATTTACAACGAAGTGCTCCAGTTCTTCCTGATCGTGTTCGGATTCCTGCCGCTGGTCGCGTTGGGACTTCATGCCGTCGGCGGTTGGCATGGCCTGACCGAACGACTCGCTGCCGTCGCCGTCACGCGCGGGCTGCCGAGTGATGCGTATACGCACAGTTGGTCGACGATGGGGAGCGCGTCGCAGAACCCTATCGGCGTCGAGTGGTTCGGGCTCGTGATGGGACTCGGTTTCGTGCTGTCGTTCGGCTATTGGTGCACGGACTTTCTCGTCGTCCAACGCGCGATGGCCGCCGACTCGATGACCGCGGCGCGGCGCACGCCGCTCATCGCCGCCATCCCGAAGATGCTGTTTCCGTTCCTGGTCATTCTGCCGGGCATGATCGCGCTCGTGCTGGCCGCACCGCACGTCGCCGGCCACGTCACGCAGGGTCTCATCCCCGCCAAGATCGGCGCCAACGGCGCTCCGTTAGTCGACGCCGGGGGTCGCGTGATTCTCGACTACGACCTCGCCACGCCGATGATGCTCGTGCACTTGTTCCCCCCCGGCATGCTTGGGATCGGCCTAACGGCCCTGTTGGCGTCGTTCATGTCCGGGATGGCCGGCAACACGACCGCGTTCAATACGGTGTGGACGTACGACATCTACCAGAGCCACATCAACCCGGGCGCGACGGACGCCCACTATTTGTGGATGGGCCGAGTCGCCACGGTGGGAGGCATCGTGCTCGCCGTGCTCGCCGCGTACGTGGCGAACACGTTCAACAACATCATGGATCTGTTGCAGCTCGTGTTCGCGTTCGTGAACGCGCCGCTCTTCGCGACCTTCGCGCTCGGCATGTTCTGGAAGCGGACCACAGGTCACGGCGCGTTCATCGGGCTGCTCGCCGGCACTGTGGCCGCCGCCGTGCACCACGGCCTCACGCTTCCGTTAGGCATGGCGGCGGGGATCAAGGGCGGGTACCTGGGCGTGATCCACCAGTATCCGAGCGAGCTGGCCCAAACGTTCTGGACCGCGATCGTCGCGTGGGTCACGTGTTTTGTCGTGACGATCATCGTGAGCCTTGCGACCAGGCCGCGCGATCCGGACGAGCTGCGCGGCCTCGTCTATTCGCTCACGCCGCGACCGCGCGACGACGGGCTCGCATGGTATGCGCGGCCCTGGGTGCTGGCCGTCATCGTTCTTTGCCTGACGGTCGCGCTCAATCTCGTCTTCTTCTAACTCGGACGGTCCCTGCTGCCGGATAGAACGCCTCGCAAGCGAGGGCCTGATGCCAGCAGGCCGCTCTCGCGGCCTGCCTGTCACAAGCATGCTAGTTTAGGTCCCGCAACCTATGGGTACCACAACACGTGCGGCTGCGACGAGTGAGCAGAATGAGCGCTCTGCCTCTGATTCGGTGCCGTTGTCTGACGGGGCTCTTTGCAGAGCGCTCACTGTACATTCTCGTGGGCCGAAGTTAGAGGTCTTGAAGATCGCGCATGAGTCGCCGGCCATCCAGATCCGTGATGCGCAGCGACGGCATTCTAATTACACAGGCCACTAGCATCTCGACTACTAAACGACGCTGTTCTGCTGGGCTAGCGGCGAGGAAGGCATCATGGGGTATCCGCAGTCTGAACTCGGCCGTTCGGCGATCCTTCGACAGTCTGGCAATTTCCTTGTAGTCCGGATTAGTAATGCGCGTGATCATAGGAATGACTGCCCACTCATCTATGTTACCGCCATAGTTTCCGCGCGAGAGAAGCTCGTTCACTTGCTTCTCAAGTGGAATTCTTACGAGCCGGTACGCATCGGCAACGTCCGAATCGATCTCTCCGCTCATCCAGAGCTTCATATGTCTAATAGTCCGACTTGTTTAGGTCAGGTCGATCGCCATCATGAGCAGCCTTGTACGCCAGAATGTTTTTGTGCTCCCAATCACGCATCTCGGCTTTCGTCCCTGAAGTTTCAAAATTGATTTCTAGGTTGTGATCCTTCAAGTATTTCTGCGTGTAGCGATACTTCCCTAGTATGGTTTGACCATACTTTTTGACCTCGCCTGTCGTCCGATCTCTCAGCGTGTACCCTTGCGTGAGCTTTGTCGTAAGTAATGAATTCCCATGTACACTTATGCTCCCCACTTTTTCTACGAGGCCGAGCGCATCGCCGCCAATTTTGTCGACGAGCCCCAGTTGAGATTGAGCCGCGACAGTCGCACCTGCGGCGGCCAAGTGCTCAGCTGTGACGACGGCTGTACTCCCCTCCGCGGCTGTCAGCCCACCTGCTACGGCTTCTACAATGCAGACGACAGTTGTGACACCGTCGAGGCAGAGCCCGAACGGATCGTCTCCGTTGATCGGATCGCCGCCGGCGAACCCGTAGATGTTGAGCCCGCCGCCCAAGGCTAACGGATCTTGCCTGGTGAAGCGCCCGCTGCCGGGTGCGTCGTATTCGACCGGGGTGCGATAACCGAGAGTTGAATGCCGGCGTTGACGATTGTACCAGATCTCGATGAACTCGAACACCGCACGACTCGCCTCGCCTCGCGTCGCGAAGAGACCGTCAACGAGCAGCTCCTTCGTCAGGGTGGCGAAGAAAACTCTCGACGACCGCACTGTCGCAGCAATTGCCGATGCGACTCATGCTGGGAATGAAGGCCCGCGCTCGCGAGCAGCTGCTGATACCGCTCGTGTACTGCACGCCGCGATCCGAATGGTGCAATCCAGCGCGCCTGCCGATGAGCGAGTGCCATCCGCAAGGCCGTGAGCGCGAGCGTCTGATCGAGCTGCGTGCGCAGGGCCCAACCCACGACCCGGCGCGAGGCAAGATCAAGAATGACGGCGAGATAGAGCCAGCCTTCGCGCGTCGGAATGTACGTGATGTCCGCCGCCCAGACGCGATCACGCGCGCGCAACGCGGGGTTCGTCTCGAGCGTGAAGCGGCGCTGGAGGTGTCCACTAACTCGGGGGAGCTTCACATCCGGTGACGCGGCACCAACGGCGGCAGCGAGCGCTCGCGGCAGCGGGCGCGGGCGACCAGATGCGTCGGCCTAACGCGTCGTAGCGGTACTCCTCGTGCTCGGTGTAGAGGGTCGGGGCGTTATCGGTGGTCGTGCTGCCCGTCGAGTCGAGCTTCGTTTCCGCCGCCATGAGCAGATTGTCGGCGCGGTAGACGTTGGTCAGCTTCGTGTGCAGGAACTTGAACGTCGCCAGGTTGAAGCCCGAGTATAGAGCTCGTGTTCGCCTTCGTGAATGCGCCCCGCTTCGCGACCTTCGCGCTCGGCATGTTCTGGAAGCGGACCACGGGCCATGGCGCGTTCATCGGCCTCCTTGCGGGCACGGTGGCCGCCGCCGTGCATCACGGCCTGACGCTTCCGTCAGGCATGGCGGCCGGGCTCAAGGGCGGGTACCTCGGCGTCGTTCACACCTATCCGAGCGAGCTGGCGCAGACGTTCTGGACCGCGATCGTCGCATGGGTCACGTGCTTCGTCGTCACGATCATCGTGAGCCTCGCCACGAGGCCGCGGGATCCGAACGAGCTGCGTGGGCTCGTGTATTTGCTCACGCCCCGGCCGCGCGACGAAGGGCTAGCATGGTAGGCGTCCGTGGGTGCTCGCCGTGATCGTCTTGTCCCTGACAATCGCTCTGAATCTCGTCTTCTTCCAACCGGGCGTTAGGCGTTAGGCTACGGCTGTGCGCTCCACCGGACCTGCCCCTACGTGCTTTCACCAGTCCAATACCCAAGGGCCTGAAGCCGTCGCTCATGGCTCGACACTGAAAAGTGCATTCCACCGCGGCGTGTCACCTCGCCTAATTCCTTCAGTACGCTCGGCAAGCGATGGAATGGGCCAATCTCGGCCAGGAGTATCGACAACCCATACAGTCTCTGAAAAGCGGTTCGACCTGGCGCCCTTCCGCTGAGCCAGAGATCTCGCAACGATTGATCTGCGGATAGGCTCTGCAACTCCGGGAGACCCTTGTCGATGAGTAACTCCTCAACGGCGCTCTGCACCGTTCCGTCCAGTGGACCGCCTTCGATTGTCCACCATTCGTCTTGTGGCGGCGTACGAAGATTGCCCAGCCTGGTATTCCAGTGACAGCAATCGATGACTAGATCGCGATTCGCTGCTTCTGGATCGTCGAAGGTAGCCACTCGCCGATTCCATGTTCCGAGATTCACCGTAATCTTCGCCGCTTCTTTCGTCGATGAGAGGCTGCTTTGAAACTGGATCAGGGCGCGATTCTCGCCATAGGCCAAGGAGTACTTAAGCCCCGACCTCGTAAATCCGAGAGCCTTGAAAAACGGCGCCATCCGCTTTACAAAGTCTGATACTAACTGTGCCATGTCACCCCAACAGTCAAGTTTTGGCCCGTTTCATGGCAGCGACGGTCTAACTACGTTAACGGTATACCCGTCCACGTACTTTAGGTACGCGTCCTTCGCACGTTGCGAAAGGCTATAGCGCGCGCTGTTAGAGGCCTTCGCTTCAATTCCGCCCAGAACTACTCCGTCCTTTTCAACCTGGATATCGATGTAGCGGCCTCCGAAAATGGTTGACTTATAAACCTCCTTGTTAACGACGTAACCATTTTTCTTGAACAAGTCAGCAATCTCGTCTCTGAAAGCGTTTCCTGCGGCTCGATTTGCTGTTACCCTCGCGACCTGCTTGCCCGCCGACGCCGCCACTTCTTTTGCAGCTAGCCGATCTACAGTGCTGCTGATCGCAGCATCGAGTGGGCCGGCGAGAAGGCCCGTACCTATGGCAACCGGATCCAATACTCCCGGATCTTCGAGCCCCGGTTCGTCTTCGCATGCGGCGACGTTGCTTTGCGTGCGATTTGCCTGTGCGGCCTTTCCCTCTCCATGGTAGCACAGGCCAAACGGGTCATCTTGATTGACCGGATCGCCGCCAGCAAACCCATAGACGTTGAGCCCGCCGCCGAGTCCTAACGGGTCTTGGCTCGTGAACCGCCCGCTGGCGGGATCATAGTACCGATTGCGCTTGTAGAGCAACCCCGACGCATCCCGCTGCCCCTCGATGAGACTCCCACTCCAGGCCGCCGGCCCGTTGGGCGTGGGCGCCAGCTCGAAGTAGGCCGAGGGCGAGCTC
>DASVAC010000256.1:0-10766 GCA_036376535.1 Gemmatimonadaceae bacterium
GCTGCTCGCGGGCGGCGAGCGCGTGCCGGTGAACGGCAAGGGCTACTTCGTGGCGCCGACGATCTTCGGCGACGTCGAGCCCGGCATGACGATCGCGCGCGAGGAGATCTTCGGTCCCGTGCTCGCGATGATGTCGTTCCAGGGCGGCATGGATGGCGCGATTCCGTTAGCCAACGACACGATCTACGGGCTGGCCGCGGGCATCTGGACGCGCGACATCAAGAAGGCCCTGCGCACGGCGCACGCGGTGCGCGCGGGGACGGTGTGGGTAAACACGTACAACATGTACGACGCAGGCTCGCCGTTCGGCGGTTACAAGCAGTCGGGCTTCGGTCGCGAGCTGGGGTCGTACGCGCTGGAGGGATATACGCAGGTGAAGTCGGTGTGGGTGGATCTGTCGTGAGCGTTCCGGTTATCGTCGCCGCACTGCGCACGCCGATCGGCCGCCACGGCGGCGCGCTGTCGCGCGTTAGGCCGGACGATCTCGCGGCGGCCGTCATCCGCGCGCTCGTCGAGCGGACGGGTGTCGATGTCTCGACCATCGATGACGTCATCCTCGGCTGCGCCAATCAGGCGGGCGAAGACAACCGGAACGTGGCGCGCATGGCGTCGCTGCTCGCGGGACTGCCGGTGGAGATTCCGGGGCAGACGGTGAATCGGTTGTGCGGCTCGGGGCTGCAGGCGGTGGCGAGCGCGGCGCAGGCGATTCGCGCCGGCGAAGGCGATGTGTTCGTTGCCGGCGGCGTCGAGAGCATGTCGCGCTCGCCGTGGGTGATGCTCAAGCCCGAGGAAGGATTTCCCCGCTCCGCGCCGGTGGCGGCCGACACGACGGTCGGGTGGCGATTCACGAATCCGAAGATGCCGCGCGAGTGGACGATCTCGTTAGGCGAGACGGCGGAGGAAGTGGCGAAGCGGTGCGGCGTATCGCGCGAGGAGCAGGATGCGTTCGCGCTCGAGAGCCAGCGGCGCACGGCGTGCGCCATCGCCGACGGCCGCTTCGACGCAGAGCTCGTGCCGGTGACGGTCGCGGGACGGCGCGGTGACGCGACGGTCGTGTCGCGCGACGAGCATCCGCGGCCGGATGTGACGATGCAGAGTCTCGCCGCCATGAAGCCGGCGTTCGTGAAAGAGCGCGGCACGGTGACGGCGGGTTCGTCGAGCGGCATCAACGATGGCGCGAGCGCGCTCCTCGTGATGTCGGAGCCGGCGGCGCGGCGGGCGGGACTCGAGCCGATGGCTCGGATCGTCACGTCGGCGGTGGCGGGCGTGTCCCCCGACGTGATGGGGCTGGGACCGGTGCCGGCCACGCGCAAAGCGCTCGCCCGGGCAGGCCTGCGCATGGCGGACATCGACCTCGTCGAGCTCAACGAAGCGTTCGCGTCGCAGTCGGTGGCCTGCATGCGGGAGCTGGGATGCGACCCGGCGCGCGTCAACGTGAACGGCGGCGCCATTGCGTTGGGCCATCCGTTAGGCGCATCCGGCGCGCGGGTGCTGACGACGCTGCTGCACGAGATGCGGCGGCGCCAGGCGGCGCGCGGCCTGGCGACGATGTGCATCGGCGTCGGCCAAGGCATTGCCATGATCGTGGAGCGGGTGCGATGAGCTACGAATACATTCGCGTCGAGCGCGAGGACGGCATCGGGACGCTCATGCTCAATCGGCCCGACAAACTGAACGCGTTCGCCGGCACCATGCGCCGCGAAGTCGCGGACGCGCTCGATGAGCTGGAGCAGGACGATACCGTCCGCGTGATCGTGCTCACGGGCGCCGGCCGAGCCTTCTGCGCCGGCGCCGACATCGGCTACATGTCGGAGCTCATCGCCAACCGCGACGAAGCGGCGATGGCTGCGTTAGTCGAGGCCGGCCGGCGCGTGGTGATCACGATGCGCGCGTCGTCCAAGCCGGTGATCGGGAGCATCAACGGTGCGGCGGCCGGCGGCGGCGCCAATCTCGCCCTCGCCTGCGACATGCGCATCGCGAGCGACCGCGCGTCGCTCGGCCAAACGTTCAACCGGATCGGACTCCATCCCGATTGGGGCGGCACGTACTTCCTGCCGCGGTTAGTCGGCCCGGCGAAAACGCTCGAGCTGTTCTGGCTGGCGGAGATGGTCGACGCCCAGGAGTGTCTGCGGCTCGGCCTGTTCAACCGCGTGGTGCCCCACGATGCGTTAGGCGCGGAGACGCGGGCGCTGGCGTCCGCGCTCGCGGCCAAGCCGGCGTTGGCCATCGCGATGGCCAAGCGCGCGGTGTACGCGTCGCTCGACCGCTCGCTGCCCGAGATGCTCGACTACGAGCTCGACGCGCAGCTCCAGTGCTTCCGGAGCGGCGATGCGACCGAAGGCATTACGGCGTTCCTGGAAAAGCGGCGGCCGGCGTTCGGCCAGCCGGCAGCCCGTTGATATCGGCCCGTCACGTTAGGCTTGGGGCCATACGCAGTTCATCAAAGGAGCATGACGCCATGGCGTTGACGAAGATCACGAACTTCGACGACTGGGTGGACCTGTTCAAGGTCTGGCAGGAGGACATTGGCCTCGAGGCCAAAGAGCTCAAAGACTACAAGTTCGACGTCAAACTCGCCGAGCTGGATGTCCCGGAGATCGAGTTCGGCCACTACAGGGGCAATCACAAGTGGCCGACGGTGATGCACATTCCGGATCAGCGCATCCGCGACGCGCTGCAAACACTCATCATCTTCCAGGGCGACACCGAGTTCGCGTCGGTGGAGCAGCAGCGCGCTCTGCTCGAGCATGCGCCGAGCGATTACGATTTGCTCGCCATCTATCGTGTGATGGCCGAGGAGATGCGGCATGGATGGCAGATGTCGTATCTGCTCGTGTCGCACTTCGGCGATGAGGGCAAGCGTGAAGCGGAGAAACTCCTCCAGCGCCGCGCCGACGAGCACGAGCGCCTACTCGGCTCCTTCAACGAGAGCGTCGAGAACTGGCTCGACTTCTTCGCGTACACCGAGTTCATCGATCGCGACGGAAAATATCAGCTGCAGATGATGTCGACGTCGGCGTTCGCGCCGCTGTCGCGCTCGATGAAGCCGATGCTGCGCGAGGAGTCGTTCCATTTAGGCACCGGCAACAACGGCTTGCTGCGCATCATCAAGGCGGGCCGTATCCCCACGGACGTGATGCAGCGCTATTTCAACAAGTGGGTGTCGACGGCGTTCGATCTCTTCGGAACGGACGCGTCGTCCTCGGCGCAATGGGCATACACGTGGGGCCTCAAGGGGCGGTTCGATGAGCGGACCAATCCGCAATCGCCCGATCCGTCGCGGCTCAACGAGTACGCGCGCGAGTTGTATCGGCAGGAAGTGCAAGGCTTGATCGACCGCCTGAATCTCCACGTGCCGGAGCATCAGCCCAAGCTCAAGGTGCCGAACATCAAGTTCAACCGGCGCATCGGGCAGTACAAAGGGCAGACGTTCAACCTGGACGGCGAGCCGATTCCGCGCGAGGGGTACAAGGCATACGTCGAGTCGGTGATGCCGACGGCGGCCGACCGCGAGCTCTTGCGGTCGATTTTCAAGGAGAACGACTGGATCCAGCCGAAGAAGAGTGACGACTAACTCAGTTAGACTCGGCGCCGGCGCGGAGGGAGGGCGCCGGGGCCGCCCGCTGCTCATCGGGCACCGCGGGGCGCCGCGCGAGCGGCCGGAGAACACGCTGCCCTCGTTCATGCGTGCGCTCGAGCTCGGCGCCGATGGCATCGAGCTCGACGTGCACGCCACGAAGGATGGCGTGGTCGTGGTGCACCATGACGAGGTGCCGCGGGCGACGGCGCCCTCCGGCCGCCTAACGGGAAAACGGATCGACGCGCTGACGTTCGATGAGCTGCAAGGGTTCTCGGTGCGCGGCATGGCGCTCATCCCGACGCTGGCCGAGGTGCTGGCCGCCGTCCGTGGGCGTGCCGACGTGTTCGTCGAGCTCAAGGGCAGCGGTGTGGAGGCGGCGACCATCGACGCGATCCGGAAATCGCCCAACCCCGAGCGGTGTGCGGTGCACAGCTTCGACCATGATGCTGTGCGGCTGGCGCGGGAGATCGCGCCGGACATTCGCGGCGGGATTCTGTTCGACCGCGCGCTGGACGGCGTGGCCGCGGCGATGCGTGCGGCGGACGCGCTCGACGCGTGGCCGCGGTGGGACCTCATCGACGCCGCGCTGGTGGCGGCGGTGCACGGCGCCGGCGGGCGCGTCATCGCCTGGACGGTGAACCGCACCGAGCACGCGGTGGAGCTGGCTTCGTTAGGCGTCGACGCCTTGTGCACGGACCACCTGCCGCTCCTGCAGCAGACCGTTCGGTCGATGGCCCTTCCCTCGTGACGGCGCCGATCGTCGCCGTTATCGGCGCGGGCACGATGGGCCACGGCATTGCCTATGTGGCCGCGCTCGCCGGGTGCCGCGTGTGCCTCACCGATGCGCGGCCGGAACAATTGACACTCGCGACGCAGCTCATCGACCGGGCGTTCGCCAAGGCGATCGAAAAGGGCAAGGTCACGGCGATCCAGCGGGATGCGGCGCTGGTCCGCCTCAGCACGGCCCGCACGCCGGACGAGTGCGCAGCCGACGCGACGATCGTGATCGAAGCGATCCCCGAGCGGCTCGATCTCAAGCAGAAGTTGTTCGCGACGCTCGAGCGCGTGGTGTCGGCGGAGACGCTGTTGGCGAGCAACACGTCCTCGCTGTCGATCGGCGAAATCGCGGCGCCGCTCGCGCATCCGAACCGCGCGTTGGGCATGCACTTTTTCAATCCCGTCCCGGTGATGAAGCTGCTCGAGATCGTGCGCGGGCCCGCGACCAGCGACGAGGCCGTGGCGCGCGCGCGCGCGTTCGCGTCGCTCGTGGGCAAGGAAGCGATCGTCGTGCGCGACACGCCGGGGTTCGCCACCAGCCGGTTAGGCGTCGTGTTGGGCCTCGAGGCCATGCGCATGCTCGAGCAGGGCGTGGCGAGCGCCGCCGACATCGACCGGGCGCTCGAGCTGGGCTACAACCATCCGATGGGTCCGCTGCGCCTGACGGACCTGGTCGGGCTCGACGTGCGGCTCGCCATCGCCGAGCATTTGCACGCGACGTTAGGCGACGACACGTACCGGCCGCCGCAGTTGTTGCGCGACAAAGTCGCACGCGGCGAGCTGGGCAAGAAGTCCGGGCAGGGATTCTACCGATGGGAGACGGAGCGATGACGGACGGCGGAGTGGTGACGCACGACGTGCGCGGGCGGGCGGCGCTGATCACGATCAATCGTCCCGAGAAGCGGAACGCGCTCGACCATCAGGTGCGGTCGGCGTTCCTCGATGCGATGGCGGCGGCGCGCGAGAACGATGCCGTTCGCGCGATCGTCGTGACGGGCGCGGGCGACAAGGCCTTCATCGCCGGCGCCGACATCGCCGAGTTCGAGGGTCGCACCACCGTAGAACAATGGCGCGTCATGAAAAGCGCGACGATCTTCGACGCGGTGGAGCGTTGTCCCAAGCCCGTGATCGCGGCAGTGAACGGCTATTGCCTGGGCGGCGGGATGGAGCTCGCGCTCGCCTGCGACATCCGCATCGCGAGCTCCGCCGCGCGGTTCGGCCAGCCCGAAGTGAACCTCGGCATCATTCCTGGGGGAGGCGGCACGCAGCGCCTGCCGCGCATCGTCGGGTTGGGCGCCGCGCTCAAGTTGATTCTCACCGGCGACCTGATCGGCGCCGACGACGCGCTTCGGTTAGGCCTGGTGGACGAGGTCCTCGAGCCCCAAGCCCTGCTCGACCGCGCGCTCGCGATCGCGGAAACGATCGCGTCGAAGAGCCCGGTGGCCGTTGCCGCCGCCAAGGAAGCGACGCGCGCCGCCCTCAGCCTGCCGTTGGACGACGGGCTCAAGCTCGAGACCGCGCTGTTTCAATTGTGTTTCGCGAGCGACGACCGCGCCGAGGGTGTGCGCGCGTTCCTGGAGAAGCGCGCGGCGCAATTCACCGGGAAATGAGCGCCGCGGCCAGCCAGGCGCCTAACGAGCAGTACGCCGTCACCGATTTTCACATCCACATCCAGCCGTGGCGGCAGCTCAAGCCGGCGGTGATGGAGACGATGCGGCGCGGGAAGGAAAAGCATTTCGACTTCCTGCTCGCGCTCATGGAAGATCCGCGGATGCTGCTCTCGATCATGGATGAGCAACGCATCCAACGGGTGGGGATGGTGAATTATCCGAGTCCCAACGTCATGGGATTCACGGATGAGACCAACGATTTCGCCGCGCGCTATGCGCAGGCCGACCCGGCGCGGTTGCTGCCGTACGGCGGCGTGGATCCGGTGACGACGCGCGATGCCGCCGCGGGCGTGGCGCACCTGCTCGAGTTAGGCACGCGCGTCCTCAAGCTGCACCCGCCGCACCAGGCGTTCGCCGCCAACGATTACACCCACGGGCTCGAGTCGCTGGCCACGATCTACACAATGTGCGAGGACCACGGACTACCCGTGTTGGTGCACACGGGCACGAGCATCTTCCCCGGCGCGCGCAGCAAATATGGGAATCCGATGGAGCTCGACGACGTGGCCATCGACTTCCCCGACCTGCGACTCATTATGGCGCATGGCGGCCGCCCACTCTACATGCAGGAAGCGTTCTTCGTGCTGCGCCGGCACAAGCACGTGTGGCTCGACCTGTCGGGCATTCCGCCGCGGTCGCTGCTCGAATATTTCCCGCGGCTCGAGGAGCTGCAGTCGCAGCTGCTCTGGGGCACGGACTGGCCGAGCCCGGGCGTGGAAAGCATGCGGAAAAACGTCGATCAGTTTCTGGCACTGCCGCTCGCCGAGCACGTCAAGCGGGCCGCGCTCGAGACGAACGCGCAACGATTGCTGCCTTGAGCGTTGACCCTGGCGAGCGTGTGCGTCGCCCCATAGCTTCCGCCCCCGACACCGCACTACCCCCCATATAGACGGAGGTCACGCGAAGCAATGCGCATGCTCGCTCTCGCGCTTGCGATCACCGTGGCTGGATGCGCGAAGCAAGCGCCCGCCACGCAAGCGCCCGTCCCGGCCCGCGCCGATACGACTGCCGGTCGTACCGACACGACGCCGCCCGCGGCGGTCGGCCCCGGCGCCCTCTCGGTGCCTAACGCTGATCCGTACCCGAGTACGTACACGCCCTTCCCGTCCAAGCCGACGCTCATCGAGAACGTCACCATCTTCACGGCGGTCGGACCGCGGATCGTGAACGGCGCGCTCCTCATGAAGGACAACAAGATCGCCGCCGTGGGGAAGAGCGCGGACGATCCCGCGATCAAGCAGGCCGAAGGCGGTGCGTCGCCGGTGGTGATCGACGGCACGGGCAAGTTCGTCACGCCGGGCATCATCGATGTGCACTCGCACCTGGGCGTGTATCCCGCGCCGGCGGTCGAATCCAACAGCGACGGCAACGAGCTCGTGAATCCGGCCACGCCGTACGTGTGGGCCGAGCATTCGATCTGGCCGCAGGATCCGCAGTTCCCGCGCAACTTGGCGGGCGGCGTCACGACGCTGCAGGTGCTGCCGGGCTCCGGCAATCTCTTCGGCGGACGCAGCGCGATTCTCAAAGTCGTGCCGTCGCGCACGGTGCAAGGGATGAAATTCCCGGGCGCGAAGTACGGCCTAAAAATGGCCTGCGGAGAAAACCCCAAACGTGTGTACGGCAATCGGGGCGGCCCGCAGACGCGCATGGGCAACATGGCCGGCTACCGCTCGGAATGGATCAAAGCCGAAGCCTATCGCCGCAAGTGGGACGCGTGGCTCAAGAACCGCAAAGGTGAGCCGCCGCAGCGCGACCTGGGTCTCGAGACGTTGGCCGAAGTACTGCGCGGCAACATCCTCGTGCAGATGCACTGCTATCGCGCCGACGAGATGGCGCAGGTGATCGACATGTCGCACGAGTTCGGTTACAAGGTTCGCGCGTTCCATCACGGCGTCGAAGCGTACAAGATCGCCGACCTGCTGGCGAAGGAAGGCATTGGCGCCGCGGTGTGGGCCGACTGGGGCGACTTCAAGATGGAAGCGCTCGACGCGGTGCGCGCCAACATGGCGCTGCTCTGGAAGGCGGGCGTCAAAGTGATGATTCACTCGGACGATCCGTCGGGCTCGCAGCGACTCAACCAGGAAGTGGCGAAAGCGATGGCGGCAGGTCGCGCGATCGGTCTCAACATCACGGAAGAAGACGCAGTGAAATGGATGACGATCAACCCCGCGTGGGCGCTCGATCTCGACAGCAAGATCGGCTCGCTCGAGTCGGGCAAGGATGCGGACGTCGTGCTGTGGTCCGGCGATCCGTTCAGCGTGTACACGCACACGGAGAAGGTGTGGGTCGACGGCGCGCTGCTCTACGATCGGAGCGACCCGCAGGCGCGGTGGCGCAGCGACTTCGAGTTAGGCTTCGTGCCGGTCGAGACGACGGTGGGAGGGTCCCAGCGATGACATCACGCACGCTCTCCTGCCTGGCTGCGCTGTGCGCGGCCGCCGTCATCGCTCCCGTGAGCACGCTCGCGGCGCAGACGATCGCGATCACGGGCGGCAAAGTGTATCCGGTGAGCGGCCCGCCGATCGAGAACGGCACGGTGCTCATCAAGGACGGCAAGATCGTGGCGGTCGGCGCGAACGTCACCGTTCCGTCGGACGCCGAGAAGGTCGACGCGTCGGGCAAGTGGGTGACGCCCGGTCTGGTGGTCGCCGAAACACAGTTAGGCCTGGTCGAAGTCGGCTTCGGCGCCGGCGCGAACGAGTCGCGCGCGCGCAGCGAGCAAGGCATCGCGCCCGACTTCACGTCGTGGGACGGGCTCAATCCACGCTCGGTGTTGATTCCGCCGGCGCGCGAGGATGGCATTACCAGCGCGATGGCGACGCCGGGCGGCGGACTCATTGCCGGCCAGGCCGCGATGATCGACCTGTTCGGCGACACGCGGGCCGAGATGATTCTGCGCGCGCCGGCCGCGATGATCGCGAGCATCGGCGACGAGGGCGGCGATGGCGCGCCCGCCAAGGGGCAGCAGATCGCCAAGTTGCGCGAGATCCTGCAGGACACGCGCTACTATCAGAAGCACGTCGCGGAGTTCGACCGCGGGCAGTCGCGGCAGATGTCCGTGAGTCCGGCATCGCTCGCGGCGCTCGTGCCGGTGTTGGAGGGCAAGGTTCCGCTGCTCATCAACGCCGACGAGGCGAGCGACGTTCAGTCGGCCATCGACCTGGCGAAAGAATTCGGCATCAAGGTCATCATCGGTGGCGGTGAGGAAGCCTGGGAAGTGGCTGACCGTTTGGCGGCGGCCAAGATCCCGGTGCTGGCGGGCGCGATGTCGAACATTCCGACGTCGTTCAGTACGTTAGGCGCGCGTCAGGACAACGTGGCGCTCCTCCGGAAGGCGGGCGTGCAGGTGGCGCTCATCGGCAACGGCGGCGGCGACGAATCGCTGTTCAACGTGCGCAACATCCGGTACGAAGCGGGCAACGCGGTGGGCTACGGCCTGTCGTGGAACGACGCCCTCAAGGCGATCACACAAGCGCCGGCCGAGATCTTCGGCGTCGCGGACAAGATCGGCACGTTGCAGCCGGGCCGCGAAGCGAACGTGGTGGTATGGGATGGCGATCCATTCGAGTTTGCGACGCGCGCGGTGGCGGTGTACGTGCACGGAAAGAAGCAGGCGGACGTGTCGCGTCAGGACCTGCTGACGAAGCGGTACGAGACGCAGCCGCCGAATTACGAGCAGAAGCCCTGACGTTGGGGAAGCGGCGACTGGCGTCGCCTGAGGGAAGCGGCTGTCGCCTGAGGGAAGCGGACGCCTAACGGCGCCCTGGGGGAAGTGGGCGAGGGTGGAATGGCTGCACTGGGCGCAACTCTGAACGAGAAAGAACCTCGATGGCGTGCGCCATCGAGGTTCTCGTTTTATCGGTCGGTTTCCGACCCCCGCCCCCTTCCCGCAGGCGCCGTTAGGCGCCGCTTCCCTCTTCCCTCAGGCCGCGCCAGCGGCCGCTTCCCCAGCCTCCGGGTACACCGAGACCTTGAACCGCAGCTTGTTCTTGTGCTCGAACTTCACGACACCGTCGATGAGCGAGTAGATCGTGAAGTCCGTCCCCAGACCAACGTTGCGGCCGGGGTGGATCTTGGTGCCGCACTGGCGGACGATGATGTTGCCGGCGCGCACGCGTTCGCCGCCGAACTTTTTCACGCCGCGATACTTGGGGCCGCTGTCGCGACCGTTGCGGCTCGAGCCTACGCCTTTTTTATGAGCCATGGCGAACCGTCAGCCGAGTGAAATGTCGTTGATCTTGACGTCGGTGAACTTCTGGCGGTGACCCTGCTTCCGCGCGTAGTTCTTCCGGCGCTTGAACTTGAAGACGACGATCTTGTCGCCCTTCCCGTGCTTCACCACTTCACCGGTCACCGTGGCGCCGCTCACGAGCGGAGCGCCGGCGTGGACGGTGGTGCCGTCGGAGCCCAGGAGCACCTCGTCGAACGTGACGGCGGCGCCCACCTCGGCTTGGAGGGAGGGAATGCGAATCGTCTTTCCTTGCTCGGCGCGGAATTGCATCCCGCCGGTGCGAATAATGGCGTAAGTCATTGGAAGGCTGGTTGGTACAGTCCGGTAACATACTCGGTTGGCGAAGCCGAGTCAACACAAAGAGGGAATGCGTGCTGGTTCAGTTTGCACGTCGACTTTCCCGAGAGGTCAGCAGGGTCTCGCGTGTCCGCCTCCGCTGCCTGACAGGCATCTACGAGTTTGAAGCGGACACACCCGGACACAGCCGGACAAGGCGGACTCATTTGTA
>DASVAC010000257.1:0-7698 GCA_036376535.1 Gemmatimonadaceae bacterium
AACATCTTGCCGTCGATGCCATCCGGGTATCGCGTCATCACGACGGGCCGGTTGCGCAGGTAAGGCAGGAGCCACTGCGACACCGCGCGATAGTACTCGATGAGATCGCCCTTCGTGTATCGCTCGGCCGGCCAGTACACCTTCTTGAGGTTGGAAAAGTTGAAGGTCTTGTCCTCGCGCTGCGGCGCCACGGGCGGCGGCGCCTCACTGGCATTGCCGCCGTCGCTCGCGGGTGCATCGCTCGTCGCGCCGATAACCGGCGCCGCACTCCAGCCCTGCCGGTCGCAGTCCTTGGGATCCTTGTCGGGCCTCAAGCGCAGAAACGCGGGATGCCGCAGCACGCCATCGGGCGTCCATTCGCGAAAGCGCACCTCGCAGACGTACGTGGGCGCGACCCATGTCGTGGTCTTCGTGTCGGGAATGTCGGTCGACGGCCGTGGCTCCGCCGCTGGCTCGATCGCCGGCCCCGCGCACGGCGCGTCGCGCCGCACGATGGGTTCCAGCATCGCGCCTATCTCGCCTAACAAATCATCGTTGAAGCCCGTGCCGGCGCGGCCGGCGTACGTGAGCGTCCCGTTCACCAGGTCGGCCAGTTGCAGCGCGCCGAAGTGGCCGCGTCCTCCTTTCGGCGCCGTGTATCCGACGATCACGAAATCGCCCGTCTTCTCGGCTTTCACCTTGAGCCACGCATCGGTGCGACCGCCGCGGTACTTCGCGTCGGCGCGCTTCGCGATCACGCCTTCGAGCCCGAGTGCCGCCACCTGCTCCATGAAGCGCTCGCCCTCGCGCTCGATGTGATCGAGCACGCGCACCGCGCCTAACTTTGGCATCGTCTCGACCAGCAGCGCTTTGCGTTTGACGAGCGGCAGGGATCGCAGGTCGAAGTCGTCGAAGGCGATGAAGTCGAACACGTAAAAGGTCGCGGGCAGCTCGACGGCCGCGCGCTTGATGTCGAGCGGCGAGCTCAACCGCCCGCGCTGCTGGAGCCGGGCGAAACTCGGCTTTCCCTGCGGGTCCAACACCACGACCTCGCCGTCCACGATGCAACTGTCTAACGGAAGCGCCGCGATGGCGCGCGCGACTTCGGGAAAGACCGCCGTGTAGTCGTTGCCGTTGCGCGTGAGGAGCAGCGGCTCGCCGTGTTCCTTGCTCGCGATCAACCGGTACCCGTCGAGCTTGAGCTCGAAGATCCACCCGTCGCGCGTGAACACCGTATCCGCCGGCTCGGCGAGCATCACCTCGACCGTGCGCGGATCGACGCGCCCGCGCCTGGCCTCGGTGTCGTCGAGCTCGACGCGCACCGATTCGCTCTTCGTCTTGAGGCCGCCGGCCTTCACTTCCTCCACCGTTAGGCCGGACAACACTGACTGCTCCGGAAACTCGTCGCCGGGTTGCTTGACGTACGCGTCGCGCTCCTTGATGAACAGCCAGTCGCGCTCGCTCTTCTTGATCTTCACCAGCGTCCACTTCCCGTGCAGCTTGTAGCCCTTGAGCTCGAACAGCAGCTTGCCCTTCTCGAGTCCCTCCCGCCAATCCTCGAGCGGCACCCACTCGCCGCGGTCCCACACGATCACGCCGCCCGCGCCGTAGTTGCCGGCGGGAATGATGCCCTCGAAGTCACCGTACTCGAGCGGGTGGTCCTCAACTTTGACCGCCAGGCGCTTGTCGTTGGTGTCGTACGACGGGCCCTTGGGCACCGCCCACGAACGCAGAACGCCGTCCATCTCGAGGCGAAGGTCGAAGTGCAGTTGTCGCGCGGCGTGCTTGTGCACGATGAACAGATGCCCGGGTACCGCCGACACGGTCCCGAATGGCTCGGGCGTGCTGTCCGTGGACCGCTTGGCGCGGTAGGTGCTGAGATTGTCAGCCTGCGGCTGTTCGTCGTCAGCCTTTGCCATGCGTACCTCCGCCCGATAACCTGCGCTCCTTCCAGAGCGAGTACACCGCCGGGATGACCACGAGCGTCAGCACGGTCGATGTCAGCATCCCACCAACCATCGGCGCCGCGATGCGCTTCATGACATCGGCTCCGGTTCCCTGTGACCACAAGATCGGAAGCAGCCCCGCCATGATCGCGGTCACCGTCATCATCTTTGGCCGCACGCGCTCGACCGCGCCTTCCATGACGGCCGCGTGCAGATCGACACATGTACGCAGTGTGCCGGACCGGCGGCGTGCTTGGTACGCATGGTCGAGGTATATCAACATTACGACGCCGGTTTCGGCCGCGACACCGGCGAGCGCAATGAATCCAATTGCAACAGCCACGCTCATGTCGTACCGCAAGCCCCACATGAGCCATACTCCACCCACGAGTGCGAACGGGAGAGAGAGCATCACGATCGAGCTCTCGACGACGCTCTTGAAATTGGCATACAGCAACAAAAAAATGATGACGAGCGTGACCGGCACGACGAGCGCAAGTCGCCGGTTGGCGCGCTTCAGTGCCTCGAACTGGCCGGACCACTCGAGCCTATACCCCGTCGGTAGCATGAGCTGCGCGCCGACAAGGTGCTGCGCGTCCGACACGTATGAGCCGATGTCGCGTCCCCGCACGTCGACGTAGACGATGTCTTCGAGCTGCGCGTTCTCCGACTTGATGAGCGTCGAGCCACGAGCGATGCCGATGTGAGCCAACTGTCCCAGTGAAATCTGGGCGCCACTCGGCGTGGACACACGGATGGCTGCGATCTTGTCCGGCGTGTCGCGGAGCTCGCGCGGATAGCGCACGAGCACCGAGTAGCGCTGGCGGCCGTCGATGACCTGGCCCACCTCCATGCCGCCTGCCGCCGTCGACAGCGCCAGTTGTACATCGCCCGCCGTTAGGCCGTAGCGCGCCGCGGCGTCGCGATCGACGGCGACGTCGAGGTATTCGCCGCCCATGGCGCGCTCGGCGAACACGCTGTTGGTGCCGCGCACCGCCGGCAGCATTCCCTCGAGCCGCCGGCCGATTGCGTCGAGCGTGTCGAGATTCGGTCCAACGATCTTGATCCCGACGGGCGTCTTGATGCCGGTGGCCAGCATGTCCAGCCGGTTCTTGATCGGCATCGACCACATGTTGGCGACGCCCGGCGTACGAACCGTGTTGTTGGCTTCGGCCACGATCGAGTCGTACGTCACGCCAGGGCGCCATCGATCCTTGTCCTTGAGGATGGCGATCGTCTCGATCATCGACATCGGCGCCATGTCTGTCGCCGTCTCGGCCCGCCCGATCTTTCCCAGTACCATCGCCACCTCAGGAATGCGTGCGAGCGCCGCATCGCGCTGCGTTAGGATTGCCTTGGCCTCGCCCGTACCCACGCCGGGAAACAGTGAGGGCATGTCCATGATCGACCCCTCGTTGAGCGGGGGCATGAATTCACTGCCGACGCCCAACCACGGAATGAGGGTCAAGATGAGAATGGAGCACGCCGCCGCGATTGTCGGCCACCGATGGCGCAACACAAAGGCAATCACGGGACGATACACCCGCACCAGCGCGCGATTGATCGGGTTCGATGCTTCGGGCTGCACGCGATCACGGATGAACAGCCCCATCAGCACCGGAACGAGCGTGATCGAGAGCATCGCCGCGGCGGCCATGGCGAGCGTCTTCGTCCAGGCGAGCGGCTTGAAGAGGCGGCCCTCTTGCGCCTCCAGCGCGAACACCGGCACGAACGACACGGTGATGATGAGCAGCGACACGAACAGCGCCGGTCCCACCTCGCGCACCGAGTCGAGGACGAGCCGCCATCGCCGGGCGCGCCTGTCTTCGTTAGGCAACATCGGTGGGGCCCGCTCGATGTGTTTGTGCAGGTTCTCCACCATCACGATCGACGCGTCGATCATTGCCCCGATGGCGATCGCGAGGCCGCCGAGGCTCATGATGTTGGCGCTGAGACCCAGCAACCGCATGGCCAGGAACGCCATGAGGATGCCGAGCGGCAGCGTGAGGATGGCGACCAGTGCGCTCGATATGCGCAGGAGAAAAATCAGCGCGACGACGGCGACAATGATCGACTCTTCGACGAGCTTTCCTCGCAGCGTCGCGATCGCGGCGTCGATGAGCCCCGAGCGGTCGTAGCCGTCGACGAATACCACGCCGTGGGGCAGTGAGCGCTGCACCTCGGCCATTTTCTGCTTCACGCCGAGAATGACGTCGCGCGGATTTGCGCCATAGCGCATGACGACCCAGCCCGTGACGATCTCGCCCTTTCCGTCGAGGTCGGCGATGCCGCGTCGGATGTCGGGGCCTAACTGTACGGTCGCGACATCGCCGACGGTGATCGGTGTGCCGGACGATCCGGTGCCGATGACGACCTTGCGGATGTCGTCCAGTGACCGGAAGCGGCCGCGCCCGCGGACCACGTACTCGGTGCCTGACATCTCGAGCACGCGGCCGCCGACGTCCTCGTTCGAGGACTCCATCGCGTCGGTCACTTTCGTGAGCGACACATTGTACGCGAGCAGCTTGGCAGGATCGACATCGATCTGGTACTGCTTCTCGTAACCGCCGAAGGAGGCGATCTCCGCGACGCCGGGCACTGCGGTCAACGCAGGGCGAATGGTCCAGTCCTGGAGGCTTCGTAGGCCTGCGAGATCGAGTCGACCGGTTGTGTCTGCGACGATGTACTGCATCACCCACCCAACACCGGTGGCGTCCGGCCCGAGCGTCGACTCGGCGCCGTTAGGCAATTGGCGTCTGATGCCGTTCAGGTACTCGAGCACGCGGCTTCGCGCCCAGTACAGATCCGTACCGTCCTCGAACACGACGTACACGGCCGACAGCCCGAACTGGCTCATCCCGCGCACGACCTTGATGCGCGGCACCTTGAGCATTTCCGTGGACAGCGGATACGTGATCTGATCTTCGATGGTCTGCGGCGCCTGGCCGGGCCACTCCGTCATCACGATGACCTGCACGTCGGACAGATCCGGGATGGCATCGACCGGTGTGCGACGGAGCGCCCACGTGCCGGCGACGGCAAGCGCGGCGCAGGCGAGTAGCACCGTTCCCTTGTGCGCGATCGACCACTCGATGATGCGCGTGAGCACGGCGGTCATCGCGAGCCTGCCTTACCCTGACCGGCAGGCATCTGGGTGATCATCGATCGCATCACCTCGTCGAGATTCGCTTCCGAATCGAGGAGGAATTGCGCCGACGCGGCCACGCGCTGGCCGGCCTCGAGGCCCGACAACACCTCCGTGTATTTGCCGCTCGTTCGGCCGACCTCGATTTCCCGTGGCATCAGCCGGCCGCCGCCGAGGTCGACGAACACGAGGTTGCGCGTGCCGGTGCGAAGCACGGCCGACGCCGGAACGGTGAGCGCCCGTCCCGCTGTCGTCCGCAGGTGTACCGTGGCGTACATGCCCGGCTTCAACAGCTCGCGCTCGTTAGGCACGACGATCCGCGCCTGGATCGTGCGCGTGGTCGTGTCGAGCGTCGGGTAAACGTACGAGACGCGGCCGCTGAACGACTCACCCGCGAGCGCCGGGACTTCGATCTCCGCGGCGCCGCCGACGCGCGCGGCTTGCGCGTCGAATTCCGGCAGCTGAACCTCGATCCAGACATCGCGGATATTGGCGATCGTATACAGCGGTTGGCCGGCCGTGACGGCTTGGCCCTGTACAATGCGCTTGTCGACCACTACGCCCGTCGCCGGTGAGTACAGCGTGAACGCGCGCCGCACGCGACGCGTCCGTAGGACCTCGTCGATTTGTTCGGGCGTGATGTCCAACAACTCCAGTCGGCGGCGCGAAGCGGCGAGGAGATCCGCGGCGTTCGTGGGAACGCCCGGTACATCCACGTGGCCGACGCTGTCCTGTAACGCTGCGGCGACGAGCAAGTCCTCTTCGGCGGCCAGCACGTTAGGCGAGTAGACGTCGAGCAAAGGCTGGCCGCGGCGGACAGGCTGCGAGGTCGCGGCCACGTACACGCGCTCCGCGAAGCCGTCGAACTTGGGCACGACGGCTGCGATCCGCGTTTCGTCGAACGACACGACGGCGCTGGCGCGCGTGTCGGCGACCAGCGGGCGCACCGCCGCCGTATCGAACGTGACGCCGAGCGCGCGCTGTTCGGAGACGGGCAGCGTGATCGTGCGCGGGGCGCTGTCGTGCCGCGGCGTTGCGTTAGACATGCCCGGCATGTCGGCCATGGCGCCGGGGCTCGTCGAAGACTGCGTGGCAGTGGTGCGCGCACGCCGGCCTTGCACGATGATCACGGCGGCGATCGCGACGACGATGAAGGCAGCCGATACGACCGCGCCGATGGCTGAATGGCGGGTTGGCCGGATCGTCATGGGAGCACCTCCACGCCCACGAGCTGCTCGAGATCGGCGAGCGCCATGGCGAAGTCGGTTAGGCCGCGATCATAGGCGAGCCGGTACTCGAGTAACGTCGATTCGCGAGCCAGTACGGCTCGGATGTCCGACCTCCCGATGCGGTAGCTCGCCAACGCGTCCGTGAGTGCGGCTTGACCTTGCGGGAGAATCGCTGTCTTCTCGAGTGCGAGCTGCGTACGCTGACGCTCGAGATTGGCATAGAGCATCGCGACGCGCGCGCGCAGGTCGTTCACGCTCGCGCGATGTTCCGCCTCGAGCGCCGCCAGGTCCGCGCGAGCAGCCGCCACGTCGTCGTCCTGTTTGCGGGCGTGCTGGATCGGAATCGGCACGGACACCTCGGCGGTGATCATATCCGGGAAGCCGCTTCGCTGTCCGTACTGAACCGATACATCGATGTCCGGTCGTGTCTCGCGTCGGGCGGCAGCGAGCCGGGCGGTCTGCACGGTGATGCGCGCTTCGTGCTCGCGCAGCATGGTGCTGTTCGCGATCGCCATGGACTGCAGCGAATCCAGCGGCGGCAGCGGCGAGTTTGCGGGGGCGGAGCCGAACGCGCGCGAGGTAAAGCGAACCTCGCGGACCGAGTCCGCTACCGCGGCGCCGATGATGCGTGCAGGGATGCGCGCGCTGTCCACGGGCGCATCGGTCGGCCGGTCCAGCAGACTGTTGAGCGCCGCGAGTTGCGCTGCGCGCTGTTCTCGAAGCGCGTTGGTTTGTTGCGCAAGCTTGGCAACGTCGATGCGCGCGTCGAGCACATCCTGTTGGGCGCTCGAACCGACCGCGTAGCTCGAGTTGGTGGCGCTCGCCATGGCCATCAACGCCACCTGATTCTGCATGATGATGCCGAGCGTGAGGTCGGTGTACGCCAGCTCGTAGTACGCCGTGCGCACATCATGCACGACCTTCGCACGGGCGTCGTCGAGCACCGCGACCGCCGCATCCACTTCGCGTTGGGCCACCGCCGTGCGCCGCGACAGCTTGCCGGGGAAGGGGATCGTCTGGCTCACACCGATCACGCGCATCGTCATGGGATCGGGGCCACCGCCCATCGGAATACCGTTCGGCGATGCAGTCGCCGCTTCGCGCCCCAGCGGCAGATTCTCGAGGCCAGCCGTCAACATTGGATCGGGTCGTGCGCCGGCCGGGCCGACGCGCGCGCGCGCGGCCTCGACTCGTTGGCGTGCGGCGGCGATGTCGGGGCTAACGGAAAGCGCCAGCACGACGAGGGAGTCGATCGGGCCGCCCAAGCGGGGAGCGTTAGACGGTACCGACTGCGCGGCAGTGCGCGATGCGAACGCAAACATCACGCATGCGCACGAGAACGCCAGCGGCACGGAGCCGCCTGGATTGGAACGCCACATTGTAGTTCCCGATGCAAAGG
>DASVAC010000258.1:0-10882 GCA_036376535.1 Gemmatimonadaceae bacterium
GGGCAGGAGCTCGACGGCCGTCACGCCTAACGACAGCAGGTGGTCGATGATCGCGTCGGACGCCAGGCCGAGGTACGTGCCGCGCACGTGCTCCGGCACCTGCGGGTGCCGTTTGGTGAGACCCTTCACGTGGCACTCGTAAATCACCGTGCGGTGCCACGGCGTGCGCGGCGGACGGTCGCCGCTCCACGTGAACGCCGAATCGCACACCACGCACTTGGGCATGTGGCCGGCGCTGTTGGAGTGATTCATCTCGAGATCTTGCTGCGCGCTGCCCACCTGATAGCCGAACAGCGCGTCGCTCCACGCGATGGTGCCGCCGATCGCCTTTGCGTACGGGTCGATGAGCAGACACGATGGATTGAAGCGATGTCCTTCCTCCGGCCGATACGGTCCGTGCACGCGATAGCCGTACAGTTGGCCGGGGCGTACGTCGGGAAGGTAGCAGTGCCAGATCTGATCGTTCCGCTCGCGCAGCGCGATGCGCGTGCTCTCGACGGCATCCTCGGGTCCGCTGAACAGACACAGCTCCACGCCACTGGCGTTCTCCGAGAAGATCGCGAAGTTGACGCCTTCGCCGTCCCAGTTCGCGCCGAGGGGGTATGGTTGGCCGGGCCACACGCGCATGTCAGAATGCTCCGCGTTGCTGCGCGACTGCGTTCATATGGTTCGTGCGTTGATACCCAGCTCTCTTACGTCGGTTAGCCAGCCCATTATATAGCTCGCTCGATCTACCATGACGCACTGCGACGTCAAACACCGGCAGTGGCGCACATAACGTGGTTGAGGTAGCGTGTGGTTGATCAGTTCGCGGACAGCCGAAATGCTTTGGAAGCCCGCGGAAAAGAAACGTGCTCTTGCGAGTATGCGGGCAACGAGTTTCGCCACCGAACGTGCCTTGCTGTTCTTCAATCTGAGCCTTCACGGACGGGACGAATGACAAAAGCGATCATTCAGATGAATCAGCTCGACTACGTGGCGGCCTTCAGTCGTCCTGCTCTGTCGCTGTGGGGCGATGGAGCAAGGATTCTGCAAGGACTGTACGATTCGTTCCATGGACTTCACCAGGGGCTGAATGACATCACAGTCGAGGGCGATCCTGCTCATCCCGCGCGACAAAGCGTAACCGTCGCGATCAAGCCGAATGCATACTACCGGTTCAGGTTTGATCGAGTAGAGGCTCAGATGGTCAATTTCAGTGACGCGCACATCGCGACGCTGCCTGATATACTCGCACGCGGCGATCGCTGGCTCCGTGAGGCGATCCCATCTCTTGCATTCCAGTCCCATGTCCTGAGCTATTCGAGCCACAGCAGGTTAGAGGGCGCCAAATCTAGCAACGTTCTGGCAAGCCTTACGCGGACGAACTTCCCGATGCTTGGCGAGAGTGCCGGTGCAGGCATCATCTATCGTTCGGAGTTGCCAACTCGCGGCTGGCGCACGCAGCTCACGATTGACCATTCGCTCGTTGTGCCCGACGGGTTATTCGTATACTTCGAGGTGCTCGTCAACGCGGACCAGATTGACTACGGAGAGGCGCTCACGTTTGCGCGACACCTCCTTGATGGCGCGATCGACAGTATCGGTGTGAGGTTCGAAGGCGAGGACAAGTCATGACGTCGTTCGGGAAATCAGCAGCCACATCGGGGATGGAACCGTGGGGCAACCCGCTGCCTGCCGGGGGACGCCGCGTGAGCGAGGCGTTGCCGCCGACCTACGCGTCGGCAGAATGGCAAGCCGATAGCGCTTCAGAAGCAGACTTGTCTCGGCTTCGGAGCATCAATCAGCTGCGACCGCAGTTCGGCAATTCTTTGACATTGCTCGTAACACACGAGAAAAGCCTCTATCGGGAACCATTTCATGGACAGCGCGAACCGGCCGAGCTGGTAGCCGGAGCGAATGCCTTCCGGAATTGGTTCACATCGCCGCTGCTATTGAACATGGCACTCGGAACAGATCGTCGGAATCGCCGTGCTTGGTCGGTGTTGCGAGAGATGATCGGCACCGTTCACGCGCCTAGAAATTGGGCCGATGAGCACGACCTGTATCTATACGGCCGCACGAAGGGCTAATCCTCGTCGTGATATCCGGTCGCGCCCTTTTCCTCGACACTTGGTTCGTGCTTGCCTTGCTCAATGCCGACGATGAGCACCACGCGCAGGCGCTGGGGCGTCTTGCTGACATCGAGGCCGCTATGGACGTCGTGGTCTCTGAGGCTGTCCTAACGGAAATTGCCAACGCGCTCGCGGACCACAATCGACAAGCCGCCTTCCGCTTCATTCGGCACTGCTACGACGCAGACAACATCTCGGTGGTGCCTGTGGACACGGCGCTCTTTCAACGTGGACTCGAACGGTACGGGGCGCGCCCAGACAAGAGTTGGGGACTCACCGACTGCATATCGTTCGTGATCATGGAGGATCGGGGACTGACACGGGTCGCAACGCGCGATAGGCATTTCGAACAGGCCGGATTCGTCCGAATGTTCTCATAACTGGAACCGGTTAGCGGTCCTCCAGTCGATACAGGACGGCGCTCTCGGGCAGCACGCGGACGCGCCACACGCCGCCCTTCTGTTTCGTTAGGCGGGGCGTGTCGCTCGGTCCGCCGTAGCGCGCGTTGCGGGTGGAGAAGCGGAGTCTCCACACGCGGCCGGCCTGCGGGGTCGGCACCAACACGTGGTGTTCGGCGTCCGAGAAGTTGTACGCGGCGAACAGCGTGTGCGCATGGTCCTCCGTTGGGCGTAGCTCCACGGTGAGCCACGACCCACCGGGATCGACGGCCGTCGAGAGCGCCGCGCGACCGGGTTGGAGTGCGCGCTCCTCGCGCCGGATCGCGAGCAGGTCGCGGAAGAGCGCGAGCGCCGCGCGCGATGATGTTCCCGCGGTCGCGCGATCGAGACGCGAGCGCTCGAATGTCACGGGATCGGCGGGATCGGGCGGCAGCAGATCCGTCGGGTGACCGCGCTCGGCGATCTCGCGCAGGCGGCCGTCGCGCACCAACCCACAGAGCTCGTCGCTCTCATGGCTCACGAAATACAGGAACGGATGCGTCTCACCGTACTCCTCGCCCATGAAGACTAACGGAACGTACGGCGACAAGAGCAGCAACGCGGATGCCAGCGCCCGCTTTCCCGGCGATACGAGCGCGGCGAGCCGCTCCCCGCATCCGCGGTTGCCGATCTGATCGTGGTTCTGCACGTAGAAGACGAACCGCTCCGGCGGCACATCGGTGGCCGGCGCGCTGGGCACATCGCGCGGCGAGCGCAGCGTGGACTTGCGCTCGAGTGCCGCGGCGACGTCGGCCGCGCCGCGCACGCCTGCGTACCACGCGACGTTCTCGCGCGTGAGGGCGACGTGCGCCCCGCGCTGGAAATCGTCGCTCCACTGGGCATCGAGACCGAGGCCGCCCGCGGCGACCGGCCTAACGAGACCCGGATCCATCACATCGCTCTCGGCGATCACGTAGGCGCGGCGTCCGAGGATGGCCGACTCGGCGTGCACCGCGGCCGCGATGTCCTGCACGATGTGCGGCGTGCTGTCATCGAGAATCATCGGCACCGCGTCCAAGCGTAAGGCATCGATGTGGTACTCGACGATCCAGTAGAGCGCGTTGTCGATGACGTATCGCCGGACTTCGGCGTGCGACGGATCGGGTCCATCGAAGTCGAACGACGCGCCCCACGGCGAGCGGTGCGTGGTGCTGAGATACGGGCCGAACGCGTCGAGCGGCGAGCCCTCGGGACCGATGTGGTTGTACACGACATCGAGGACGACGGCGAGGCCGGCGGCGTGCGCCGCGTCGACGAATCGGCGCAGACCTTCGGGGCCGCCATAACAATTCTGCGGCGCGTACAGGTGTACGCCGTCGTAGCCCCAGTTGCGGGTGCCGGGGAACTGCGCAACCGGCATGACCTCGACCGCGGTCACGCCTAACTCGGAGAGCGGCCCGAGGTGCTCGATGGCGGCGTCGAACGTGCCCGCGTGCGTGAACGTGCCGACGTGCATCTCGTAGATGACGTAGTCCGGCAACGCGTGACCGCGCCAGGCCGCATCGCCCCATGGGAAGTCGCGCGGGTTCACGATGCGTGAAGGTCCGCGGACGCCGTACGGCTGCCAGCGGCTCACGGGATCGGGGAGCTGCGCACCGCCATCGACCGCGTACGCATAGTCGTCGCCGGATCCGGCGCCCGGTACGGCCGTCTCGAACACGCCGGCGCCGCCCGGAGCGAGCGCATGGCGCTCTGCGCGCACGAAGACGTCGACGCGCCGGGCGTTAGGCACCCATACCCGGAACATCGCGTTCCCTGCCCCGTCGGCGAGTGCGCCGCGATCGAGGGACCAGGGTCGGCGCGCCAGCGGCGGGGCATGGAGGCGTTCAGCTTCCGGCGTCATTGCCGGTTTCATCGAGAGCCCGACACAAGAAGTGCGCGCTCACAGCTGTCGCGCCGAGCGCTTGGCCTGCGCCAGCCGGCGGAGGAGAGGACGTTTCGAGCGTGTAGTGGCGTTCACCTCAATAGCGTACATTGAACTATGCTCGAGGATTCAGATACTGTCGGGCCAGCACTCGACCGATACACACAGCTCATCCGGGCCCAGTCAAAACCGGAACGACTCCGCCGGGCATTCAATCTCTCTGCCATGGTGCGGGCGTTTTCGTGGCAGGGTGCCGTGCGCCATGCCGGGCATCTCGGCAGTGCGGCGGTCGTCGAGCGATTTCTGATGCAGCTGTACGGGCCGGAGACTGGAGCGCGGCTCGTTCGCATGATCCGACGCGACGGACAAGGCCGGTTGCCATAACATGAATGATGCGACGGATCTCCTCGGACCCGTAGAAAGCGTCATTCTGGCACTCACAAGATCCGACGTACCGTATTTCGTTACCGGATCGTTCGCGAGCAGCTTGCACGGTGAATTCCGGGCGACAAACGACCTCGATATCGTTGCGGCGCTCGAAACGGCGATCCTGGTCCCATTGTTCGAGGCGCTGTCGCGTGACTTTGTGACCGACATCGATCAGGCGCATGACGCGCTGCACTCGCAGTCGAGCTTCAACATCATTCATCGCAGCACCTATCTCAAGGTTGATGTGTTCCCGTGCGTAACGGACTTCGATCGCGAGGCGTTGCGGCGAGCGGAGTTGGTAATGTTTCCCGGCGCGGCGCTCGCGGTGCGCATCGCGACGCGCGAGGACATTCTACTCGCAAAGTTGCGTTGGTATCGTCTCGGCGGCGAGGCATCACGAGTGCAGTGGCGAGACGCAGAACGGCTTGTCCTACTCAATCGTGAGGAGTTGGACGACAGATACCTGCACGCGTGGGCTGAACGCCTCGGGGTGCGCGATCTCTTGCGCCGAATGCTCTCACCTGGATGATCAGAACAGTCGCGCAATGCCGCGCAGCGGAATCCAGACCCACTCCGGCCGGTTGTTGAGTTCGTAGCGCAATTCGTAGAAGAGCTTCTCCATCTCGAACAGCGCGACCAAGGGGTCGTCTGCGCTCGCATCGTAGCCCGCGAGAAACGCCGCGCGCACGTCGCGTTCCCACCGCGCGGCGGCGATCTCGGTCCTGGCGTCCACGCCTAACGCACCGCGCTCGGCGGCCGCGGTGGCCGAGGCGTAGGCGAACGATCGGAGCATACCGGCGACGTCGCGCAGCGGGCTGCTCAGTGTGCGCCGTTCGGCCAACGGCCGCGAGGGCTCGCCCTCGAAATCGACGATGAACCACACACCTTCTTCGCCACGCAACAGCTGGCCCAGGTGGTAGTCGCCGTGGTGCCGGGTTTTGCGCAGGGTACCGCCGCCGCCCGACGCGAGCGAGGAGCGAACGCGCACCACCACGTCTCCCAGGCGCCCGAGCGCCGCCGCGCGGCGGCCCGCGATGGCACGCGCCATGGCCTGGTGGGGCTTGGGCAGGGTGCCCGCGCGCTCGCCCAACAGCGTGAGCGCGTCCTCGATCGCCACGCGCGCGGCGCGCTCCCACTGCGTCGCGTCGCCTAACGAGACGGGGTCGATGCGAAAGCCCGGCGTGTCGGGCGAGGAGGCGAGCGCGGCGTGCAGGTCGCGCGTCATGCGGCCGATGTGCGACGCCTCGCTCGCGAACGCCGTCGCGGCATCGCCCGGCGCGGAGCGCAGGGCGGCGCGCGCCTCGTCGAGCGCGATCGCCCACCCGTCGCGCGCGCCGATCACGAAGCGCGACAGCATGCCGGTCACGTAACTGGCGCCGGCGGCGTCGCCATAATGGATCACGCCCAACACGGCGGGCGTGTGCTGAAACGTCGTGTGCGTCGTGAGAAACGTGCCGATCTCGACGTCCGGATTCTCGCCGTGCTCGAGGCGGCGGAAGAGCTTGAGCATGGCGCGGTCGCCGAAGCGGACGGACGTGTTGGACTGCTCGGCGCGGCTGACGTCGGATGGCAGCGCATCGAGTCCGCGGGTGGGCGTGCCGACGGGGTCGATGGTCCACCGCGCGCCGTCGCCCTCGAACGCGGCGCCTTCGCCTAACGCAGCGCCCAGGCGCGCGCGGAAGGCGGCGTCCTCCAGGGCATCCAGGAGGACACCCTGTTCGGCGCCCGCCGCAATGCGGGCCAACACGGAGCCGGCCGCGCGCTCGTCGTTCGACTCCGCCGCGCGCGCGACGAGCGGCAGGTGGTAGCTCTGCTCGGCGCCTAACGCATCGATGGTGCGCAGGCGGGTCACCACGGCGCGGTCGCCGCCCCAGTGCAGCGGGATCACTTCGGTAATGTGCGCGTCGGCCGGCGGCCGCCCCTTGGCGCCGAACCAGCGGCGCGTCACGAGCCACCGCGCGAGATCGCCCGGCGCGAGTCCGCGCACCACCGCCGGGTCGAGCGCGTCGGCCACCGACGCACCGTCCACCCGCAGCAGCGGTGCCGGAGGAGCGGTCACGACGACGCGCCGTCGGACTGTGGCGGGACGAGGTGAAACCAGTAGAACGTGTGCGGGCCTAACGAAAGGAAATACGGCTGGTCGCCGATCACCGGGAAGCGGACGTTCCCGATGAGCTCGAGCGGCGTCCAGCCTTTCCATCGCTGCAGGTTGATCTCCACTGGCTGCACGAAGCGCGACAGGTTGTTCACGCACAGGATCACCTGGTCTTCGTGACGGCGGAGATACGTGAGCACGCGCCGGTTCTCGGGCAAGAGCATCTCGAACCGGCCGCGCCCGAACGCGTGGTACTGCTTGCGCACTTTGATGATCCGGCGCATCCAGCGCAGCAGCGAGGTTTGCGTGCGTTCTTCCGACGCGACGTTGATCGCCTGATAGCCGTACGGCGGGTCGACGATGAGTGGATAGTACAGCGCCTGTTGATCGCCCTCGGAGAATCCCGCGTTCCATCCCGGCGTCCACTGCATGGGCGTGCGCACGCCGTTGCGGTCGCCCAGGTAGATGTTGTCGCCCATGCCGATCTCGTCGCCGTAGTAGATGATCGGCGTGCCGGGCATCGTCATGAGCAACGCGTTCATCAATTCGATCTGACGCCGGCCGTTGTCGAGCAGCGGCGCGAGACGACGGCGGATGCCGATGTTGATGCGCATCCGCGGATCGCGCGCGTACTCGCGATACATGTAGTCGCGCTCGTGGTCGGTGACCATCTCGAGCGTGAGCTCATCGTGGTTGCGGAGAAAAATCGCCCACTGACATTCCGTTGGCAGCGGCGGCGTCTGCGCCAGAATTTCGACGATGGGGCTGCGATCTTCCTGCCTGAGTGCCATGTACATGCGCGGCATCAGCGGAAAGTGAAACGCCATGTGGCACTCGTCGCTGTCGCCGAAATACGGAATCACGTCGATCGGCCACTGATTCGCCTCGGCGAGGAACACGCGCCCTTCGAACTCCGTGTCGAGCGTGCGGCGCAGCTCTTTCAGAATCTTGTGCGTGTCAGGCAGGTTCTCACAGTTTGTGCCATCGCGCTCGACGAGATACGGAATCGCATCGAGCCGCATCCCGTCCACGCCCATGCGAAACCAGAATCGCATCACGTCCTTCACCGCTTCGATGACGGCGGGGTTGTCGAAGTTGAGATCGGGCTGGTGGCTGAAGAAGCGGTGCCAGTAGAACTGTCCGGCTACGGGATCCCACGCCCAATTCGACTTCTCGGTATCAGTGAAGATGATGCGCGCATCGGCGTACCGCGTGGGATCATCGCTCCACACGTAGAACGCGCGCTCGGACGAATCCTTGGGCGCGAGCCGCGCGCGCTGGAACCACGGGTGCTGGTCGGATGTGTGGTTGATGACCAGCTCGGTGATGACGCGGATCCCGCGCGCGTGCGCTTCCTCGAGCAGGCGCTGAAAATCCGACAGCGCGCCGTACTGCGGGTGGATGGCCTCATACTCCGCGATGTCGTAGCCGTCGTCGCGCAGCGGCGACGGATAGAACGGCAGCAGCCACAGGCAGTTGACGCCTAACGACTCGATGTAGTCGAGCTTCTCGATCAGCCCCGGGAGGTCGCCGTAGCCATCCCGGTTGCTGTCGCGAAAGGACTTGATGTGGATCTGATAGATGACGGCGTCCTTGTACCAGAGCGAGCTCATAATGGCGATGGGGGTGGTCCGTCTAACGCCGCACGAGGAGGACGTGGCCGGGTTCGTCGCGGGGGTCGAGCCGAACGAAGTTGCGGGAGCCGCGCCACGTGTAGCGCGCGCCGGTGAGCAGGTCCTCGACGGCGTACGTCGCATCGGCGGCGAGACCGAGCGCGCCCAAGGGGACGTGCACCATGCTGTCCTGGGCGCGCAGCGGATCGAGGTTGACGGCCATGAGGAGATCGTTAGGCGCGCCCAGGTCGGTCGCGGTCTTGTGGTAGAACAGGATGCGATCGTTCTCCGAGCGGTGGAAGGTCAGGTTCGTCGCCAGCTGCAGCGCCCGGTTGTCGCGGCGGATGCGGTTGATGCGAACGATGTCGCGGTCGATGCTCTCGGGCGCGCTCCAATCGCGCGCCTTGAGCTCGTACTTCTCCGAATGTAGGTACTCCTCGCTTCCGTGGCGCAGCGGCACGTTTTCCGCGAGCTCGAATCCGCTGTAGAGCCCAAAGAGCGGCGAGAGCGTGGCGGCCAGCAGCAGGCGCACGCGGAACGCCGCGCGTCCGCCGAGCTGCAGGTACTCGTGCAAGATGTCGGGCGTGTTGGCGAAGAAGTTCGGCCGCAAGTACTCGCGCGGCGGCCGCTGCGTGAGCTCCTCGAGATAGTCCTGAAGCTCGCGCGCGGTCGTCCGCCACGTGAAGTACGTGTACGACTGGGTGAAGCCGAGCTTCGCGAGGTGCTTCATGCGCTTGGGGCGCGTGAACGCCTCGGACAGGAAGATCACGTCGGGATGCCGCGCGTGGATGTCGTCAATGAGCCACTGCCAGAACGCGAACGGCTTGGTGTGCGGGTTGTCGACGCGGAACGTGTTCACGCCGTGCGCGATCCAATACAGGATAATGTCGCGACAGGCGATCCACAGGTGTTCGCGATCGTCGCACCAGAAGTTCAGCGGATAGATGTCCTCGTATTTCTTGGGCGGATTCTCGGCGTACTTGAGCGAGCCATCGGGGCGCGCGAAGAACCAGTCGGGATGCTCCCGCAGCCATGGATGGTCGGGCGACGTCTGGAGCGCGTAATCGAGTGCGACCTCGAGGCCTAACCGGTGCGCGGCGGCGACGAACCGGTCGAAGTCCTCGATGGTGCCTAACTGGGGCTCGATCGCAGTGTGGCCGCCGGCGGGTCCGCCGATCGCCCACGGGCTGCCGGGATCGTCCGGCGCCGCGGTGAGCGCGTTGTCGCGGCCCTTCCGATTGGTGATGCCCACGGGATGGATGGGCGGCAGGTACACGACGTCGAAGCCTAACTCTGCGACGCGCGCGAGCGCGCGCTCGGCGTCGGCGAACGTGCCGTGCCGCGACGCGTCGCCGCTCTGCGAGCGCGGGAACATCTCGTACCACGCGGCGAAGCGCGCGCGCTCGCGGTCGACCCACACGCGGAGCTCGCGGTCGTACGACGTGAGATCGTCGGGCGCGAGGTGCTGGACCATGAGCGCGAGCAGGTCGAGCTCGAGTCCATCGCGCGCGCGTTCGCGCCACGCGGCCGATGCCTCACGCAAGCGCGCCGCCCACTGCGCGAGCTCGCGGCGCGTGTCGCCGAAGCGCACGCGATGCGTGGCCGTGTCCACGAACTGTGCACCCTCGAGGAGGTCGAGGGACACATCCTGTCCCGCGTCGATCTTCTTCTCGAGTTGCGCGCGCCAGGTTCCGAAGTGGTCGGTCCACGCATCGACGGTAAACGTCCATGCGCCGATTGCGTCGAGCGCGATGCCGCCCGTCCAGCGGTCCGAGTTGTAGTCGAAGACCATCGGCGCGGTGCGCCAGTCGGTGACGCCGGGCGGCTTGAACCGAAGCCGCGCGGCCACGACGTCGTGTCCGTCCTTGAAGATGTCGGCGCTCACCTCGAGCGAATCGCCGAGGATGCGTTTCACCGCCCAACGGCCATCGTCGAGCGATGGCGAGACACATTCGATTGCGATGTGCGCCGGTTTACGCGGCGGCGGTTGTGTGCCGATCGACGTACGGCGCGAGCGCGCCTGCGGTGAAGTGCGTGTTGGGCGAGGTGACTGTGAAGACGAACGCGGTGCCGCCATGCTCTCTGGAATGCGTGAAAAAGGATCGCCGGCGGGCGTCCACAGCGGAGGACCCGCCCCAAGAAACCTTCTCCCCGCATCGGCACGGACGCAAGTCAGGGAGGTCGATCGTGATTCGCGTGTGGTTTTGCATCGCAGACGACGGGAAGAGGGAAGCGCTCGCTGCGCTCGCTGCGGGAAGCGCTCCGCTGGGGGAAGCGGCGGCAACGCCGCCTGAGGGAATGGAACAACATCAATGATCTGCGCGACGTGG
>DASVAC010000259.1:0-6515 GCA_036376535.1 Gemmatimonadaceae bacterium
GCCCACGGAGCGGTTCGGGTTCACCGTGTTCGCGGGCAAGGCGCGCTGCGCCACGTGTCATTTCCTGCCCTTGGTCAACGGCACGATGCCGCCCGACTTCGTCGCCTCGGAAGCCGAGATCATCGGGACGCCGGCCTTGCCCAACGCTCGACCGGCGCGTCTCGACCCCGACCCGGGCGTCGCCGGCGTGGACGCGCAACCGGTGCACCGGGCAGCCTTCAAGGTCCCGACCCTCCGCAACATTGCGCTGACCGCACCGTACATGCACAACGGCGTATTCCGGACGCTGGACCAGGTGGTGGACTTCTACGACCAGGGCGGCGGCACGGGCAGCGGCCTCCACGTGCCTAACCAGACGCTCTCGGCCGATTCGCTGCACCTCTCGCGGGAGGAGAAGCGCGCGCTGGTGTCCTTCCTGCGGGCGCTCACCGACACAGCCGGGATCGGCACGCCTGCTCCGATGCCGGCCCTATCCGTCTCGACGCGGCGTCGCTATGTTCACTAGGTGACATAAGCGCTCGAGCGCTTCTGCCGCTGCTTCCACCGCCGAAGTCCTGTCTGTGCGCCGGCGCCGACGGCCGCCGTTCCACGACGCACTTTCACTCTCGCCGCGACAGCGAGGAGTTGATTGTGCGTCGTTTGCGCATCACCGTGCTCGATCTCACCACCGAGCGCCCCACCCGAGCGCTCTACGCGCGGCTTATGAACGCCAACCTCGCGAGCATCATGCCGCAGGTTGTCGCCGTCTGGTGCGAGCAAGCTGGGCACCACGTTCGCTTCGTGTGCTACACGGGCTTCGAAGACCTGGCCGCCGAGGTGCTCGCCGAAACCGACGTGCTGTTCATCGGCGCGTTCACGCAGGCCGCTCACACGGCGTACGCCATCAGCAACGTGCATCGCCGCCGCGGCACGGTAACTGTCCTCGGCGGGCCGCACGCGCGATGCTACCCGCACGACGCGGCGCGGCACTTCGACTACGTGCTCGGGTTCACTGACCGGACGGTGATCGACGACCTCCTGCGCGAGTGCAGGCCGCAGGCCGCGGTCGGCGTACAGCTTGCCGCCGCACGCCAGCCGGAGGTGCTGCCGAGTGTAGAGGATCGCTGGAAATTCATCGAGCCCACGCTGCGCAAGACGCCGATCCTCAAGATCGTGCCGATGCTCGGCAGTCTGGGCTGCCCGTATACGTGCCCCTTCTGCATTGACTCGACCGTCGATTACCAACCGCTCGCGTTCGATCAGATCCGGAACGACCTGCGGTTTCTGTTAGGCAAGATCGCGCGGCCGCGCGTGGGGTGGCACGATCCGAACTTCGGTGTGCGATTCGACGACTACATGGGCGTCATCGAGGACGCCGCACCGCCCGACAGCATCGACTTCTTCGCCGAGAGCAGCTTGTCGCTATTGTCCGAGCCCCACCTCGCGCGCTTGAAGAAGAACGGCTTCAAAGCCATTCTGCCCGGCATCGAATCGTGGTTCGCCCTCGGCAACAAGACGAAAACGGGCCGCGACGTAGGCATGGACAAAGTCAGACGCGTGGCGGACCACATCAACATGGTGCTGCGCTACGTCCCCTACGTGCAGACGAACTTCGTGCTCGGCCTCGACACCGACGAAGGGCCCGAACCGTTCGAGCTCACCAAGCGCTTTCTCGATCTGGCCCCGGCGGCGTTCCCGGCGTTCTCGCTCCTGTCGGCCTTCGGCAGTGCCGCGCCGCTCAACTTGGAGCTGCAGCGCACGGGGCGCGTGTTGCCCTTCCCGTTCCACTTTCTGGACGCCAGCCAGTCCATGAACGTCGTGCCGAAGAACTATGCATGGTCGGTGTTCTACGACCATCTGCTCGACCTGGAGCGGTACGCGTACTCGTGGCCGCAGATTGCGAGACGATTCCATGCCAACGAGGGCATGATCCCGAAGTTGATGAACGTCATCCGCGGGACGTCGTCGGAACGGTACGGCCGAGTGAAACACCACGCTCACGTGCGTTCGCTGCTCGATTCCGATTCGAGCGTGCGTCGCTTCTTCGACCGCGACACGACGAGCGTCCCGCGTCCGTACATGGACCGCATCCGGGCCGACCTCGGTCCGCTGTGGCATGCGCTGCCGCCGGGGGGCCTCGAACACGATCCGAACGAGTATCTGCATCACTATAGAGAGCCCGATGCCGACCTCATCCCGGTCTCGGGCGCGATCAAACCGGCGCGCGCCAGAGTGGCGTCCGCCTAACGAGTACGCCGGCGCGCGCGCCACGAGCCCGCGCCGTTCATCTCACGACATCCAGATTCGGCGCTTCGGCCTCGTCTTCTGCCGTCAGGTGATTCACCGCTGGTGGACCGAGGACGAGCATGCGCGCGAATGGCGTACGGAGAGAGCCCGAGCAGAATCAATTGCTCCGGGCGTTGCCGCAGGCGGAGTATAGACGGTTGCTGCCCGGATTGCGGGACGTGACCCTGGGCCACGGCGAGGTGTTGTTCGAGACCGGCGACCCCATTCGGTACGTGTACTTTCCACAGAACGCGGTGGTGTCGCTGCTCGCGCCCGTCTCCGGGGATGGCGGCGTCGAGGTCGCGATTATCGGCAACGAGGGGATGGTCGGCCTGAGCGTTTTTCTCGGCGCGCCGACAGCGCAAGGCCGGGCGGTGTCGCAGGTGCCCGACGGCGCGCGGCGCCTCGGCGTCGCGGCGTTCCTGCGGGCGCTCTCCCGCGGCCCCGGACTCCGACGGATCATGCTGCGCTACGCGGAGACGTTGTTAGGCCAGGTCGCCCAGTGCGCGGCGTGCAATCTACGTCATTCGGTGGCGCAGCGCTGTGCGCGCTGGTTTCTCATGGCGCACGACCGCGTGGGCACCGACCGCTTTGCGCTCACGCAGGAGTTCCTCGGCCAGATGCTCGATGTGGGTCGGCCCACTGTTTCGTTGGCGGCCCGGCACTTGCAAACGGCGGGCGCCATCACGTACAGCCGTGGGCACGTGACCGTGACGAACCGCTCGCAACTCGAGCAGGAAGCGTGCTCGTGCTACGGCGTGATCGTCCGCGACTACGCGCGCGCCTTCACGGCGCGCCGCGCCCCGCACCGCTCGCGACGGACCAGCGAGCGTTAGGCACCAACGGCGGGCGATCGTGTCAGGCATTGCCCCACGGGCCGGGCCCGGCGCGTCGGGAAGCCCCTGATCGGGGATGGGTCAATCCCCGACGGCGTGGCCTGGCGCACGGTTCTAGGTTCGTTCGCTGCCGTAATCCCCACTCACGCGAGCGAACCGAGACCATGTCGCACTCCGAGACCCAGCCAGCCTCCACCTCCCTGTTAGGCCGCATCGCGAGCCGTCGCACGTTCATCCGGAGCACGGCCTTCACCGCGCTCGCCGCGAGCACGCTTGCCGCGTGTCGGCGCGCGAGCGCCCTCCAAAGCTCAGCCAAGGCGCCGGCCACGTCGGCACCGCCCGCCGCCGTGCGGCCGCTGGCGCCGCCGGTCTCCGCGGCCGACGCCATGGACGCGATGCACGAGAAGGGCATCAGAGCCTTTCCCGCCAAGACAGAAGGGAAAGGGAATCAGCTGCTGGTGCCGCGCATCGACCGTGGCGTCAAGGTGTTCGACGTGACGGCCTCCAAGATCCGGTGGGAAGTTGCGCCGGGGCAGCTCGCCGAAGCGTGGGCCTACAACGGGCAGGTACCGGGTCCACAGATCCGTGTCACGGAGGGCGATCGCGTTCGCGTCGTGCTCAGGAACCAGCTGGAAGAGTCGACCAGCATTCACTTCCACGGCCTCGAACTGCCTAACGATCAAGACGGCGTCCCGTTCATCACGCAGCCGCCGGTGAAGCCGGGGCAGACCTACACCTATGAGTTCACCGCGCCCAACCCCGGGACGCACATGTACCACTCGCATCATGATTCGACCAAACAGGTCGGACTCGGACTGCTTGGCGCCTTCATCATTGCGCCGCGACATCCTCGGCCGATCGAGCGCGTCGACCACGACTACGTGTTCGTGCTCAACGACGGCGCGCACGGATACACATTCAACGGCAAGAGCTTCCCCGCCACGGAACCGCTCACGGCCAAGCGCGGCGAAACGATCCGCATTCGCTTCATGAACGAAGGCATGATGATCCATCCGATGCACCTGCACGGCATGCACATGACGGTCATCGACAAGGACGGGTGGCCGCAGCCGCAACCGTGGCGCTGCGACACGCTGAACGTCGCTCCCGGCGAGCGATGGGATGTGATCGTGCGGTGCACTAATCCCGGCACCTGGGCCTTCCACTGCCACATCCTGCCTCACGCGGAATCCAGCCAGGGCATGTTCGGCATGGTGACCGCGCTGATCGTTGTCTAAAGGCGGACAAGGCCGGACACGACCGGGTACGTCCGATCTTGTGCGGCTTTGTCCGCCTAACAAAAAAGGCGCCCAATTAGGCGCCTCTCTTGTTCAAGTAGCGGGGGCGGGATTTGAACCCGCGACCTTCGGGTTATGAGCCCGACGAGCTACCAGGCTGCTCCACCCCGCGTCAGTGCACGCAATATCGTGCGACCGGGCAGGTGCGTCAAGGCTTGACTGCGCTACTCCCGGCCTTGCCCGCCGTATCCGCGGGCTCGGCGAACCGGTATAGAATCTCTTTGTCGCCGCGCACCATCCCGAACTGCTCGCGCGCAATCCGTTCTTGCGTGGCCGGGTCTGTCTGCACTGCTTTTTTCACCCGCTCCAGCGAATCGATCTGGCGCTGGAGCGTATCGATCTGAGCGAGCAAGCGCTGCTTCCGCGCCCGCTGCTGCAACAAGTCCCAGGTACCAAACTCGCCACCCTGCAACGCGAACAGAACGCCGCCGGCGATGGCGACGATCGTCACGATCCGCCCAATCGCGAATCGGCCTGCTGTCTTCACAAGCCGTAAATCGCTCCGCCCGGATACTCGGCCGATTCGCCGAGCAATTCCTCGATGCGGAGCAGCTGATTGTACTTGGCCACACGCTCGCCGCGGGACGCGGAACCCGTCTTGATCTGGCCCGCGCTCGTGGCCACGGCGAGGTCCGAGATGAACACGTCTTCCGTTTCGCCCGAGCGATGCGAGATCACCGACAGATAGCCCGCCGAGCGCGCCATCTCGATGGCCTCGAGGGTCTCGGTGAGCGTGCCGATCTGGTTCACCTTGATGAGGATCGCGTTGCCCACGTGACTCTCGATACCGCGGGCGAGGCGCGAGGTGTTGGTGACGAAGATGTCGTCGCCCACCAGCTGTACGCGGTCGCCTAACGCAGCCGTGAGGGCGGCCCAGCCGTCCCAATCGTCCTCGGCCAGACCGTCCTCGATCGACACGATCGGGTATTGGTCGAGCCAGCGCGCGTACAGATCGATCATCGCATGCGCGTCGAGTGTGCCCGCGCCGCTCTTCTTGAACACGTAGTGGCCGTGCTTGTCGAACAGCTCGCTCGCCGCGGGGTCGAGCGCCAGCGCCACCTGCTTGCCCGGCGCGTACTTGGCGCCCTCGATGGCTTCGATGAGCACGGCCAGCGCGTCTTCATCGTTCTTGAGGTTGGGCGCGAAGCCGCCCTCGTCGCCGACACCGGTGGACAGGCCGCGCTTGACGAGCACCTTCTTGAGCGAGTGGAACACCTCGGCGCCCATGCGCAGCGCGTCGGCAAACGTCTCCGCGCCTAACGGAACGATCATGAACTCCTGGAAGTCCACGGTGTTCGTGGCGTGCGCGCCGCCGTTGAGCACGTTCATCATCGGCACCGGGAGCGTGCGCGCCATCGGGCCGCCGAGGTACCGGAAGAGCGGCAACCCGACATCCGCCGCCGCCGCGCGGGCCACCGCCATCGACACCGCGAGAATCGCGTTGGCGCCCAACCGCTCCTTGTTAGGCGTGCTGTCCAGCGCGAGCAGCGTATGGTCGATCTCGACCTGGTCGATCGCGTCCATGCCGCGGACCGCGGGCAGGATGGTCTCCTCGATGTGCTGCACCGCGCGGAGCACGCCCTTGCCGCCGTAGCGCTTGGGGTCGCCGTCGCGCAGTTCCACGGCTTCGTGCTCGCCCGTCGATGCACCGCTCGGCACCGCGGCCCGGCCGATGGCGCCACTGTCGAGCACCACATCGGCCTCGACCGTCGGGTTCCCGCGGCTGTCGAGGATCTCCCGCGCCCGTATCTCGATGATCTCTGACATGTCGTCCGTTGATGAATGTGGCGCCGCGCGGTTCCGTTAGGCGGCGGACTCCATCGGGGCGCCGGTCGTCGGCACGCCCTTTTCGACCAGCACTTGCGCGATGCGCTCCCACACCGTGCGCAGGAGCGCGTCGCGGTCGTCGTAGGTGAGACCCGCCGTCGCGATCGGCTCGAGGAACGTGAGCTCGCACGAGCCGGAGTGGATGGCAAGCTGCCCCTTGCCCTGCACTTCCTTCGTGCCCCAGCTCACCACCGGCACCACCGGCACCTGCGCGGCGATCGCCAGCACGAACGGTCCCTTCTTGAATGGACGCAGCGCGTACGAGCGGCCGCGCGTGCCTTCGGGAAAC
>DASVAC010000260.1:0-3784 GCA_036376535.1 Gemmatimonadaceae bacterium
ATCGCATGATCGCCCAACGCGCCACGACGTTCACGGAGTCCGTGATTCGCGAGATGACGCGGATCGCGCAGCAGCACGGCGCGATCAACCTCGCGCAGGGCTTCCCCGATTTTCCGATGCCCGCGCCGATGAAGGACGCGGCGTGCGCGGCCGTCCAGGGCGACATCAATCAGTACGCGATCACGTGGGGCGCGCCCGCGCTGCGGCTTGCCATCGCCGAGAAGTACCGCCGCTGGTACGGGATGGACGTCGATCCCGATCGCGACATCACGGTGACGTGCGGCGCGACCGAGGCGATGGCGTCGACGTTTCTTGCGCTAGTCAATCCGGGCGACGAAGTGATCGTGCTCGAGCCGTTCTACGAGAACTACGGCCCCGACGCGATTCTCGCCGACGCGAAGCCGGTGTTCGTACCGCTCGAGGCGCCCAAGTGGACGTTGGACCCCGATCGGCTGCGCGCCGCGTTTGGCCCGCGCACCAAAGCGATCATCGTCAACACGCCGCACAATCCGTCGGGGCGCGTGCTGTCGCGCGACGAATTGTCGCTCATCGCCGAGTTGTGCCAGACGCACAATGCGTGGGCGTTCACGGACGAGATCTACGAGCACATCCGGTACGCGGGCGCGCACCACGCACTGGCGACGTGGCTCGGGATGCGCGAACGCACGGTGACCATCTCCGGACTGTCGAAGACGTTCAGCTGCACCGGGTGGCGTTTGGGTTACGCGATCGCTCCCGCCGCGGCATCGACCGCGATCCGCAAGGTGCACGACTTCCTCACGGTGGGCGCACCGGCACCGCTGCAGGCCGCGGCCGCGGTGGGCATGGCATTCGACGCCGACTACTACAACCGCCTGGCGCGCGACTATCGCGAGCGGCGGGATCTGCTCTGCGCCGCGCTGGGCGAGGCAGGCTTCACGTACACGGCGCCCGAGGGCGCGTACTACGTGCTCGCCGATTTTTCGGCGCTGAGCGATCAGGACGACGCCGCGTTCGCGAAGTGGATGACGCGCGAGATCGGCGTCGCGACCGTGCCGGGGTCGAGCTTCTACCACGAGCCGGAGTTAGGCCGCTCGTTAGTCCGCTTCGCGTTCTGCAAGAAGCGCCAGACGCTCGAGGCGGCGGCGGAGCGGCTGGTGCAGCTGGCGGCGCGCGTCTAACGCAACGCCCGCCGCGCTAGCCGGCGCGCAGGGCTTCGACGGGATCCACGCGGGAGGCGCGCCGGGCCGGCATCCACGCGGCCGCCACGGCGACGCCGAGGAGCAGCGCGGTCACTGTGCCTAACGTAAGAGGATCCGTTGGGCTCACGTCGAACAGCAGCGACTGCATGACGCGCGTCGTGGCGAGCGCGCCGGCGAGCCCGATGAGGATGCCCGCGGCCGCGAGGCGCGCCGATTCCCAGACGACGAGGCGCGTCACTTGCCGGCCGCTGGCACCGAGGGCCAGGCGGATGCCCATCTCGCCGCGCCGCTGGCTCACCAGATACGCCAGCACACCGTACATGCCCACCGCGCTCAGCACGAGCGCCAACGCCGCGGCAACGCCTAACAGAAGCATCATGAAGGTGGTGCGGGCCATCGAGTGCGCAACGATCGTGTCCATCGTGCTGATATCCGCCACGGGCGCCTCGGGGTCCAGATCGCGCAACACGCGGCGAATCTCCGGGACCAGCGCCGTCGGCGAGCCGCGGCGCGCCCGCACCACGATCGTGAAGGCGCCGCCCGGTCCCCACAGGCCGTTGCCTTTAATAGGTATGATCGGATAGTACACGATCTCGGCTGACGGCTTGTCCATACCATCGACGTGCACGTCGCCCGTGACGCCTACCACGTGGAAAAACGGTGGCTGGCTGCCCGCGCTGAGCCCCTGCCCCATCGCTTCCTCGTTGGGCCACATCCGTGCCGCCAGACGCCCGCTGACCACCACGCCCGCCGCATGCCCTTCGACCTCATCCCATGTCGGCGTACGACCACGCAACGCGATCCTCATCGTCTGGAAGTAGCCAGGGGTGACGAGCGCTTTCAGCACGCAGGGCGGTTCTTGGCCTGGCGGCAGCGGATGCGCTTCGACATGCAGCGTCGCGCACCCTCCGCCGAGCTCATCGAGCGGCAAGGCCGATGTCGCGCCCGCCGCCTCGACGTTAGGCAGGGCCCGGATGCGGTCCAGCGCGGCGTGCCAGAAGGCAGCCGCCTTCTCGTATGTCCCCTGATGCGCTGCAGATGGCGCGACATCGAGTGTGATTACGCCGTGCGGATCGAACCCCGGCCGCACATCATGGAGGTGGATCAGACTGCGTAACATGAGACCCGAGGCGAATACGAGCACGAGCGCGAGTGCCGTTTGGGTCACCACGAGCGCACCGCGCGCCGCACGTCGCAGCGGAGAGGCGGTGAGGCCGCGCGAGCCATCGCGCAGGGTTTCGACATCCATCTGCCGCCTAACGAGCGGCAGCATCCCGAACGCGACACCGGCAAGCGTCGCCAGGGCCAGCGCACACGCCGCGCTCGACCAGCCGAGGTGCACCTCGCTCAGGCGCGGCAGCGTCGAGGGCGCGAGGGCTAGCAGCGCGCGGATCGCGCCATCCGCCACGAGCAACGCCGCGCACCCCGCCGCCAGACACACGAGTAGACTCTCGGTCAAGTAGTGCCAGGCCAGGTGCGCACCTTCGGCGCCGATCGCGACCCGGATCGTGACCTCGCGGCGGCGCGTCTCGAGACGCACAAGGAAAAGATTCGCCACGTTTGCGCATGCGATCACGAGCAGAAGCGCGGCGGCTGCGAGCACGACCCAGATGCCGCGTGCCGCATCGCCGACAACCGCGCCGCGCAGCGACCTGACGCTGGCCGCGAAGTGGTACATGCTCATGAAGCTCGGCGAGTAGGCGCCGGGCAGATCGATTGGGAAGCGCTCCGTTAGGCGTTCCAGGTCGCGCTGCGCAAGCGCCGGGTCAACGCCAAGCTTGAGACGCCCAACCACGCGTAAGTAGTGTGAGTTTATTGGCGGCGCCGCGGGGTCGAGATTGAGCGTGGTCCACAGGTCCGCCGAGTACCGTGGCGGCTGCTCACCCGGCGCCAGCACGCCGACGATGGTTCGCGTCTCGTCATTCAGTCGAAGCGTTTGCCCGATCACGGATGAATCGCCGTGGAACTGGCTCATCCAGTAGCGATGGCTCAGCACTACCACCGACCCCCGGCCCGGGCGATCGTCCGCTGGTTGGATGCCGCGGCCCAGGACGGTGCGCAACCCAAGCACGTCGAACACGCTCGCCGTTGCGAGCGCGGCCATGCGCGCCTCGGCTCCATTGCGCGTGATGACAGGGACGTCGCCGAAAGCGAACGCGCCTAACGCGTCGAAGGTCGTGTTATGGGCCCGATAGTAGAAGTAGCCCGCTTCCGAGACCTGCCATGGCTGTTGCGAAGCGCCAGACGCTGCGCTCTCGACCCACACCAGCCGGCTCTCGTTCGGATAAGGCAGCGGTCGCAGGACGACGTCATCGAGCAGTGTGAAGATGGCCGTCGCCGCGCCAATGCCCAGCGCCAGTGTGATGAACACGACGAGCGAAAACCCGGGCGAGCGCCGCAGGGCCCGCACGGCAAGCCGCGTTTCCCGGCCTAACGCATCGCGGACCTCGATCCGCCGCCGCCCCCGCGCCGCCACCGCGTCGATCGCTTCGGCCTCCCGCCCGTAGGCGTCCACGTCGCCTAACCGAGCCATCGCCTCCGCCCGCGCCGCCTCCGGCGTCATCCCCCGCGCCACGTTCTCCGCCACGCGCATCGCCAGGTGG
>DASVAC010000261.1:0-15168 GCA_036376535.1 Gemmatimonadaceae bacterium
CATTCCCGTTAGGCCGCCAACCTGCGGCTGCTGGAGCGCCACCACCGCCGCGGCGATCACGCCGATCATCGCCAGCGCGAACTGCACGAGATCGGTGGTGAGCACGCCCCACAAGCCGGAGATCGACGCGAAGAGCACGCACGCCGTGCCGGCGATGAGCACGGTCTCGAGCCGGCCCCAGCCCAACATCACGTTGGCGATCTTGATCGCGGCGAGCGTCACCGTCGACATGATCATGATGTTGAAGAAGAGGCCGAGGTACACCGCGCGGAATCCGCGCACGAGCGCGGCCGGTTTCCCGGCGTAGCGCAGCTCGTAGAACTCGAGATCCGTGAGGACGCCCGAGCGTCGCCACAGTTGGGCGTAGAAAAACACGGTGGCCATTCCCGTCAGCAGGAAGGCCCACCACACCCAGTTGTACGAGACGCCGTGCGAGCGCACGAAGTCGGTGACCAAGTTAGGCGTGTCGGTGCTGAATGTAGTGGCGACCATCGACGTGCCCACGAGCCACCACGGCGCCGACTGCCCCGACGCAAAGAACTCGGACAGTCCCGATTGCGAGCGCCGGATGTAGAAGAATGCCGGCAGATAGCAGAGCGCCAGACTAACGGCGACGATGATCCAGTCGAGCCCCGTCAGTCGCACGTCATGGTCTCATCGCGCGGTGCACTCCACCGTCATCACCTCGAGCGGGGCGAGGTGGAACGTGTGCTCGTCCCCGGCGCGCAGCACATCCGGCGAGCGCCCCCGGTGCTCGGCCCACGGACTCGCGGCCGCAAATTCCCGCGGCGCCGACTCCGGCAGCTCGAACGCGCGCGCCACATCGATCGCGATGTCCTGCGCCACGTCGCTCGGATTGCGCAGCGTGAGAATGCCCTTCCGTGGCGACCACGATGCCCAACCGTACGCCTCCAGTCGCTGCGGGTCGCCGCCCACCCAATGCGTGTCGACCAGCGTCCCCGCGTTCGCCCGCGACCACTTCGCGCACTCGGCGATCGTGTCCCAGTCACCCGATGAGAGGAGCGCCGGCGTCACGTACATCTCCTGCAGCTGTGTGCCCGTGCCGAAGTAGCTGCGCACTTCACTCGGGAAATCGCCGCCGGGATCGGCCATCAGGTTGTGCGCCTGCTTCGCGTAGATCATCCCGTGCAGCATCAGCGAATTCATCGGGAACAGCGCGCCCGCACGCACCACGTGATCGTACGTGTCCGCATCGCGGTACGTGATCCATCGCTGGCGCGGCGATCCGACGCCGGCGAAGTCGTGATCATCGCCGCCGCGCCAGATCGAGTCCGCGTAGCGCAGCCAGAAGGGCGACGGATACGTGCCCGTCGTGAGATTCACGTAGAGGTCCGGCTCTTCCGCGCGCAACTCGCCAATGAGATGAATCGCGGCGTCGAAGTCGCTGTCGAAAGGACTGCCGGGACTCGTGCTCGATGCATCGCCGGTGCCATCGATCTTGAATTGGTTGACGCCGTAGCGACGGATCATGTCGACGCACGTGTCGCGGAAGCGCTTGTAATAGACGGGACCGGACAGCGCGAACCCATCGGCGTTGGTCTCGAACCCCTGCTGCTTCCCGTAGGCGAGCCGTTCCTCGCGCGGCTTCCCGTAGCCGCCCCACGGCGAGAGCCAGACGCCGGGCGCGGCGCCAAAGCGATGCGTGGCTTGGGCGACCTTGGTGAATCCGTCGGGGAAGCCGGCGTTGAAGTGCCAGAGGGTCGTCGGATCGTCCCAGCCGTCGTCGAACAAGAAGCTGTCGAGCGTCACGCCGCGCCGCTCGTGCAGCTCTGTGCCTAACGCAGTGACGGCGCCCAACGCATCGGCTTCGCTGTAACGGTTGAAGTAGCCGATGTCGTACCACGAGTTGTAGTGCAGGAACGTGCGATACGGGTGCGCGCGCTCGCGCTCGACATACCGCAGGAAATCGCGCCGGAGCTGGCCGGGACGCGTCACGCCAATGACGCTGCTGAGCTCGAGCGTCGTGCCGGGACGCAACGGCAGCGTGCGCGCGGCCCGGCAGCGCACCTCGTCGCCATCCACGACGTTGTCGGCGAGCGGGTGTTCGACCGCGACATAGGCATTGCCGATCACCACCGGCGTGCCGCGCACCGTGCCCGGCACCATCGCGTTCGGCGCGCGTACGGCGAACATCGCCACCGACCGCAGCGGCACTTGGGCGCCTAACGCTCGGAGGGTGAGCTCCTGGCGCACGTACGCGCTGCCGTCGCGCAGCACGGCACGCCATTCGGCTTCGATCCGGCCCGCGGCGTCGCGCAAACGGACCGTCACCCGCCGCCCGGCCAGACGCTCGACGGCGCGCGAGGCAGCTGCGTTGGGCGCCATCGTCTCCGTCGCGGTCGCAGCGACGATGCGCATGTCGCTCGCATCGAGGGTGGTCTTGTCGGCGAACGCGAGGGTGAAGGCTTGCGCCGGCACGGGCAGCGCGGTCTTGTTCACGCCGTCGGTGAAGCGCACCGGACGCAGCGCGCCGCCGGTTGTGGTCCACGCGGCCGTGATGAAATCGTTGCCGAGCACGATCTCATCCGACCATCGGGGCCGCGCCGCCGGCGTCGCGATGCCTAACGAGAAGGCGCCGAGCCCGAGCACCAGGCCGCTGCCGCGCTCGAGAAAATCGCGGCGCGTGAGAGCGGCGTGGACTGCGGGATCCGGCGTGACACGATCGGGGTCGATGGCCAATGAGATTCACTCGATGGATTCGTCGTCGCGAGACTATCGCGCCGCTTGAGTCTCGTCAATGGAGGCAGGTGTCGCGTGCGGTAAAGCGCACGGCGGCCGCGCTGTGCCTGGTCGGAATTTGCGGCGCGGTACGCGCGCCGCGCGTCGATGCGCCCGCACCAGCGGCGCACACGTTCGCCATAGGCAAAGGCGCCTTCCTGCTGGATGGCAAACCGTTCCAGCTCATCGCCGGCGAGATGCACTACGCGCGGATCCCGCGCGAGTACTGGCGACACCGGCTGCGCATGGCGAAGGCCATGGGTCTCAACACCATCGCGACCTACGTGTTCTGGAATTACCACGAGACTCGCCCGGGCGTGTTCGACTTTCACTCGGGCAATCGCGATCTCGCCGTGTTTCTCAGGGAAGCCCAACAGGAAGGACTGTGGGTGATTCTGCGACCGGGTCCATACGTGTGTGCGGAGTGGGACTTCGGCGGCATTCCATCGTATCTGCTGAAATCGCCCGCGGTGCACGTGCGGACCAACGACCCGCGCTACCAGACCGCGGCGGCGCGATACATCCGCGCGTTAGCCGAACAAATCCGGCCACTGCTCGTGACACGCGGTGGTCCGGTCATATTGGTGCAAGTCGAAAACGAGTACGGCTCGTTCGGCGCCGACTCCGCGTACAAGGACGCAACGCGCCGCATGCTCGTGGATGCCGGGATCGACGTCCCGCTGTTCACCGCCGACGGCGATGAGCTGTTCGCGAAGGGTTCGATCCCGGGCGTGTTCGCGTCGGCGACCGGCGAAGACAACTACGACTCGCTCGCGGCCCGCGCGGAACCGTTCAATCGCGGCATGGGCCCGAACATGATCGCCGAGTTCTACCCGGGGTGGCTCACGCACTGGGACGAGCCGCTGCCGTCGACGCCGCTCTCGGGCTTCCTGTCGAAATACGACAGTCTGCTCGCCCGCGGCGCGAGCGTGAGCTTGTACATGTTTCACGGCGGCACGAACTTCGGATTCACCTCGGGCGCCAATTACACGAAGACAATGCCGATCGAGCCGAGTATGACGAGCTACGACTACGGCGCGCCGTTGTCGGAAGCGGGGTGGCCGACGGCGAAGTACTACGCGCTGCGCGACGTGATTCGCCGCCGCGTGTCATACGCCATCCCGGATGTCCCGGAGCGCCTGCCGGTCATCGCGGTGGGGCCGTTCCGCCTAACGCAGCGCGCTGACCTGTTCGACCTCGTCGCCCGCGTGCCGCCGGCGCACGCGCAGGAGCCGCTCTCGTTCGCCGACCTCGGTCAGTCCCAGGGTTACGTGCTCTATCGCCACCACGCGGCCGGAGCGTTAGACGGCGAGCTCGCGGTGCCGGGCCTGCGCGACTTCGCCGAGGTATTCGTGAACGGCCGGCGCGTGGCCACCCTCGACCGCCGCACGAAGCAGTTCACGGCGCGCATCTCGGTCCCTGCCGGCGGCCGTCTCGACATCTTCGTCGAGAACATGGGGCACATCAACTACGGCCCGCTGCTCGTGGACGACCGCAAGGGCATCGTCGCACCGGTCACGTTAGGCGGCGAACGCCTCACGGGCTGGGACATGTACCGCCTGCCCTTCGATGCGCCGGCGGCGGTCACGGGCACCACGACCGGCGCCGGCCGCCGGCCGACGGTGTATCGCGGCTCCTTCACTATCGCGAGCACCGGCGACACCTTCCTCGACATGCGCGGCTGGAACCGCGGCATCGTCTTCGTGAACGGCGTGAACCTCGGCCGCTATTGGCGCGTCGGCCCGCAGCAGACGCTCTATCTGCCGGGTGCATGGCTGCACCGCAGGCGAAACGAGATCGAGGTATTCGATCTCGAGGGACACGTCGCGAACCCGATCATCGCCGGTCTCACCACGCCGATCCTGGACCAGCTTCGGCGGTGAGGGCCGCGCGATTGGGTCCCAACGATCCGAGTCGTTGCTCCGTTCTCCTATCGTGGGGACATCTATCGAAAGTCACCACTGCCGCTCGATTCCCACCGTGAACCGGTTTCAAGGAGTGCCCGTCATGCGCACGCGCTTGCTGGTGTTCGGCACCGCCCTCTCGTTCCTGGCCGCCGGCTCCGCCGCGGCCCAACAACGGCAAGGACCGCCGGGACAGCGCCCCGGCGGCCAGCGACCCGCCGTCGAGCGAGACAGCGGTGCCTCCGATTCCTCGGTCGGCGTCGCGCCCGTCGAGCGCGTGTCGACCACCCAGCACACCATCACGATCGACGGCAAACCCGTCGCCTACACCGCGCGCGCCGGCACGATGGTGCTCCGCGACTCCACGGGCAAACCCGACGCGACGGTCTTCTACATCTCGTACACGAAAGACGGCGTCGATCCGGCCAACCGTCCCGTCACGTTCTTCTTCAACGGCGGCCCCGGCTCGGCGTCGATCTGGCTCGACGAAGGCATCATGAGCCCGAAGCATCCCGAGATGGGACCCGCGGGCTCCGAACCGGCGCCGCCCTACAACCTGGTCGACAATCCGAACTCTCCGTTAGACGTGACCGACCTGGTGCAAGTGGACGCGATGATGACGGGCTACTCGCGGCCGGCGCCGGGCGTGAAAGCATCCGACTTCACCGGCGCCGTGAACGACGTCGCGATGTTCGGCCAGTTCATCCGCGACTATCTCGACAAGTACGACCGCTGGGCGTCGCCCAAGTATCTCTTCGGCGAGAGCTACGGCACGTTCCGCTCGGCCGGCCTGGCGAGCGAGCTGCAGGAACGCGAAGGCATCGAGCTCAACGGCATCATGCTGTTAGGCACGGTGCTCGACTTCCAGTACATCTCGCAGGAGCCGACCAACGACATCGCGTACTCCACGTTCCTGCCCTCGTACACGGCCACCGCGTGGTACCACAAGAAACTGCCGTCGAGTCTGCAGAGCCAGTCGCTCGAGCAGGTGGTGGCGCAGTCGCGCCAGTACGCGTTTGGCGATTACCTCACCGCACTGGCGAAGGGCAACGACCTCTCGCAGTCCGAGCGGCAGGCCGTGGCGCAGAAGCTGTCGGATCTCACCGGCATCTCGACACAGTATTTGTTGAACACGAATCTGCGGCTCGATGCCGGAAGCTTCCGCACGGAGCTGCTGCGCGACCAGCGCCTGATCATGGGCCGCTACGACACGCGCCTAACGGGCATCAACGGCAACGCGGCCGCCCAGCGGCAGGACTATGATCCGTCGGACGTCGCGCCCGCGGGCGCGTTCATGGCGGCCTTCATGCGCTACCTGCACGGTGACCTCAAGTACTCGACGGACCTGCAGTACTACACCGGCGGCCACGCCGGACGGTGGGACTACAGCTCGCTCAACTCGCGGGGCTTCCCGAGCGAGGTCGAGTCGCTGCGGCTGGCGATGGCCAAGGATCCGTACCTGCACGTGATGGTCGGCGCGGGCTACTACGACACGGCGACGCCGTTCGCGAACGCCGAGTACACGTTCACGCATCTGGGCTTCGACCAGACGTACAAGGATCGGGTGCAATTCAAGTACTACGAGAGCGGGCACATGGCCTACCTGAATCAGGCGTCGGCCAAGCAGCTCAAGTCGGACATCGCATCGTTCATCGCATCGACGCAGCACCTGACGCCGGTGACGGCGCAGGCGTCGAAGTAACGAGGGAAGCGCTCGCTGGCGCTCGCTTCGGGAAGCGCTGACGCTTGGGGAATGGGGAAGCGGCGGGCTACGCGCGCCTTGGGGTAAGGAACAACATCGATGTTCCCGCACAGTGAGAATCGCGCTCGTGCACACCGCACATCGCTCTCCGTGCGTGATAATTGATGTCCCTCCTCACCCCAAGGCGCGCGTAGCCCGCCGCTTCCCCATTCCCCAAGCGTCAGCGCTTCCCCAAGCGAGCGCGAGCGACCGCTTCTCCCGTCATTCGACTCCAGCTTCCGCCACAAGCTGGACGAGGTGCACCAGCGTCTCCGTGGTTTTCTCGAGACCGCGACGCGAGTTGAATTCGAGCTTGCTGTGAAACTCGTGGCCGCCGGTGAAGATGTTGGGACACGGCAGCCCGCGGAACGTGAGACGCGACCCATCCGTGCCGCCGCGAATCGGCTTCAGGTATGGCGTGAGTCCGGCGCGGCGCGCCGCGTCGAGCGCGAACTGCGTGATATGCGGATGCTGGCCTAACACTTCCTTCATGTTCTTGTAGTTCTCGCGGACCTCGAATTTGGACGTCACGCCCGGGTGCCGTTCCTCGCTCTCGCGCACCAGCCGCCGTAGCAATTCCTCTTTCGCCTCGAGTCCGCTCAGGTCGAAATCGCGCAGCAGAATCTTCACCGTCGAGTGCTCGACGTCGAGCGTACCGATGTACGGATGCACGAAGCCTTCGCGCTCCTCGGTCGTCTCGGGCAGCATGTCGCGCGGTATGCGGCTCAACACGTCGGCCATCGCGTACACCGAATTCACCATCACGCCCTTGGCCGTGCCCGGGTGCGCGCTCGTGCCGGTGAACGTCACCGTGGCGAGCCTGGCGCTCCACGTCTCATCGCTCACTTCGCCTAACGCGCTCCCGTCCACGGTGTAGGCGAAGTCGGCGCCGAACGCCGGTACGTCGAACTGCTCGATGCCCGTGCCCACCTCCTCGTCCGCGGTGAACGCGACGCGCACGCGGCCGTGCGGGACGCCCGGGTTGCACAGCAATACGTCCACCAGCGTCATGATCGCGGCGACGCCGGCCTTGTCGTCGGAGCCGAGGAGCGTCGTGCCATCCGTGGTGATGATGTCGTCGCCGATCATGCCCGCGAGCACCGGGTGCTGCGCGACCGTGATCACCTGCGTCGTGTCGCCCGGGAGCACGATGTCGCCCCCGCGATAATTCCGGTGCACCACCGGCGTGACGTGCGCGCCGCTCACCGCCGGCGACGTGTCCACGTGCGCCAACAAACCCACCGTCGGCGCGCGCGCTCCGTTAGGCAGCGACGACGGCACCGTCGCGTACACCATGCAGTGCTCGCTCACCGTGATGTCGGACGCGCCCAACTGCTCGAGCTCGGCCGCGAGCAGGTTCGCCAGCGTCCACTGCGTGGGCGTACTCGGCGTCGTGTGCTGGTCTTCGCGCGATTGCGTGTCGATGCGCACATAGCGCAGAAACCGGTCGACGACGCTCTCGGCTGGGGGATGCAGGTCGGTGCGCATGTGGTCGATCGTCGTGTCGGGCGATAGTGAATGCGGAAGTCTACCTGGTGCGCCGGCGGACGTCAGCGGCGACCGCGCGGGCTCTGGTGATCGGGAGCGCGCGCCGGTAGCATCTCCGCCATGGTTCAGCCGGTCCCGCTCGACGTCCATCAGGAGATTCGCCCATGCGCCCCGAAGCGCGCACATCGCACCGTGTACGACGCCCTCGTCTCGTTTCCTTTTCGCGGCTGGCGGCAATGGCCGCGCTCGCTTCGGTTGGGCATGTGACACGGCTCGCGGCCCAAACGCGCGACACGCTGCTCTCTGCGCTCAAGCTTCCTGCCGAGGCCGGGTTCGCGCCGCTGGTTCCACCGGCGCCGGGGCATCCGGTGCTGCTCCGGCCCGACCGCGTGTTCGATGCGACGAGCGAGTCGGTGCACGCGGGATGGGTCGTGCTCGTCGAGGGCGACAGCATCGTCGCCGTCGGGCCCGCCGCATCGGTGCACGCGCCGGGCGGCACGGAGACCATCGCGCTCCCCGGCCTAACGCTGCTGCCCGGCCTCATCGACGCGCACTCGCACGTCTTTCTGCACCCGTACAACGAAACGCTCTGGGATGACCAGGTGCTCAAGGAGCCCACGGGTTATCGCGTCGTCGAGGCGGTGCTCCATGCGCGCAACACGCTCATGCAGGGCTTCACCACGCTGCGCGACCTCGGGACCGAGGGCGCCGGCTTCTCCGACGTGGACATGAAGCGCGCGATCGAGGAGGGCCTGATCCCGGGACCGCGCCTCGAGGTCGCAACGCGCGCCATTGTCGCGACCGCGAGCTACGGTCCCGGGCCGCGCGGGTTCCGGCCCGACCTCGACCTGCCGCAAGGGGGCCAGGCCGTGAGCGGCGTGCCCGAAGTCCTGGCCGCGGTACGCGAGCAGGCGGCGCGCGGCGCGGACTGGATCAAGGTCTACGCCGACTACCGCCGCGGGCCTAACGGAAGCACGATGCCCACGTTCAGCCAGGACGAGATCGACGCGCTCGTGGCCGAGGCGCATTCGTCGGGGCGGCCGGTCGCCGCGCACGCCAGCACGGCGGAAGGTATGCGCCGCGCGATACTCGCCGGCGTCAACACCATCGAGCACGGGTTCGGCGGCACCGACTCGGTGTTCCACATGATGGCGGAGCGCGGCATCGCGTACATGCCCACGCTCACGGCCGTCGAGGCATACGCCGAGTACTTCGATCACTACGTGCGCGGTAAGAGTCCGCCGACGGCGTCGATGGAAGAAGCGAAGCACGCCTTCCAGCTGGCGATGAAGAACGGGGTCACCATCGGGTGCGGCAGCGACGTGGGCGTGTTCACGCACGGGACCAACGCACGCGAAATCGAATGGATGGTGAAGGATGGGATGCGGCCCGCGCAGGCGCTGCTCGCCGCGACCGCGGTGGATGCGAAGATCCTGCAGTTGGACAAGCAGATCGGGCGCCTCGTCCCCGGGCTCAAGGCCGACATCGTGGCGGTGCAGGGCGACCCCACGCAAGACATCTCGGCCGTGAGCCGGGTCCGGTTCGTGATGAAGAACGGCGTGATCTACCGGCGCTGAAACCGTTAGGCGGGCGGCGGGCCGCCGGTCGCGCCGCTCGCGATCAGGTGCTTGGCCACGGCGGGGCTCGCCATGCTCTCGGGCGGCTCGCCCCACCGGTTGATGGACGGGAGGCGCTCCGCGCCGGCGGCGAGCAGCGCGTCGACGATGGCGATGTAGGTGTCGTCGTGGCCGCGGTGCTGGCCGGAGCCGTGCGATGCCCAACCGAGCGGCGACGAGCCGAACTGGGTATCGCGCACGTTCACGGGTGCGCCTAACGACAGCAGCAGGCGCACGAGATCGGGCCTCCCGTGCCACGCCGACCAGTGCAGCGCCGTGCCGCCGTCCGATGCCTGGGCGTCGAGCGCGCAGCCCAGCTCCAGCATCACGCGGATCGCGCCGGCATTGTCCTGTACCACGGCGTGGCAGAGCGCGGAACCGCCGTGAGTCGCGATGGCCTGTGCCAGCTCGGGGTGCGCCTCGAGCACGGCGCGCGCTCGCGCGGGATCGCCGGTGAAACACGCCTGGAGCAGTTCGTCTTCCGCGCCTAACGAGCCGGGATCGGCGCCGGACTCGAGCAGCAGTTGCGCGATGGCGAGGTTGCCGCTCCGCACCGCGAGCTCGTACGCCGTGCGCCCGTCGCCGCGCCGCAGATTCGGATCGGCGCCGTGCGCGAGCAGGGCGCGCGCCGTGGCCACCTTGGGTCCGCCTGCCGCTACGCCGTGCAGCGGCGTCTCCTGCTTGGCGTAGCTCGGCACGTTGGGGTCCGCGCCGTGCTCGAGCAGCCACACGAATCCCCGGAACCACGCCGCGCGTCCACCGTCATCGGCCGCATGCCCAACGAGAAAATAGAGCGGCGTGTTGCCGTAGGGCGATTGCGTCGACGAGAGATCCGCGCCGTGCGCCACCAGCGCCTCGAGACACGCGCGCCGGTCGTATTGCGCCGCGTGGTAGATGGACTCGCCGTCCTGCGTCGGTGCGCCGCGATCGAGCAGCAGATTGACTAACGGAACGTTGTCGCTCATGCACGCGTGGTACAGGGCCGGGATCGGAACCGGCGTGTCGTCCGACTCGAAGTACAGGCTGCCGCCGGTCGGGCTCGCGCCCGCGTCGAGCAGCAACGTCGCCGCGCGGAGCACGTCCCCCGCGCGCCGCGCACTGGCGCGGTGCACCGGTGTGGCGCACGCGTACGCGAGCGGTGTCCACGCCTGCCGGCCGCGCGTCGCGTGTACACACGACGGATCCGCGGCGACGCGCCGGGCCACCTCGTCCGCGTCGCCGCTCGCGGCGGCCGTGAAGATGCTCTCGTTAGGCAGCTCGGGGTGCTGCGTGAGCATCCGCGACACCCTGCCCTTGGCTCCGTGCTCGACGGCATCGAGGAACCGGGGCGCGCGCTCGTCCGCAGGCAGGATCGCCTCGAGGTGCGCCTTGAGCTTGGGCCAGCTCTCGAAGCCGCGCTCGCGCGCGATTACGAACTGCGCGTCGGCGAGCTTGAGCGCATCCATCTTGCCGGCGAGCCGCGGGAGATGCGCCGCCACACGCGCGATGGCGTCGGCGTTGCCCGCACGCGCGTCGCGAAGCAACGCTTTGGCGCGCTTCCGCTCGTAGGCAAAATCCGGGGATGGGGGGAGTTGAGACACACGACCTCCTTCATGAGCGCCCGTGTGTCCGCCCGCGCCGGGCATGAAAGAGGTAGTGGATGTGCAAAACCACCTGCCAGGCGGGACAATCCCTTTCCGCGGACGGGGCGCGCCCTGGAGCGCGACCCCGAATCATACATGCGCCTGTGACGCCGTGCCACCAGCGTGCGCACCCTCGCAGCGCGTGCGAAGACGCTCGGCCTCGACGCCAACGTACCGCTGCGTGATCCCGCAATACATCCGGCCGATCATGCCGCCCAACATGCCGGCAAACTGCACCGACAACGTGACTCGGCTCCCCGCGCCGTGCGGCTCGATCACGTGATCCGCTTCGGTCATGACGCCGGGCCCGCGGCTCATCCACGCAAATCGCCTTCCTTCCTCGAGGTGCGTCACCTCCCATACGGCCGGCCTGAGCCGCGGTTGCACGACGCGGGTTTTGCTGCCGACGGCCAACGGTCCCTGATCGAGACGCCGCGCTTCCTGTACCGTGGGCGTCCAGTCCGGCCAGTGTTCCACGTCGCAGACCACGGCCCACACTTCGTTAGGCGGCGCGTCGATGTCGACGGTGACGACGATCGGTTCCAACATGGGTCCACCTCCTGTTGCTCCTTCTACCGAATGCATAACCGGCGATCACGGTGCGATCACGGATGCAGGGGACTCCCCGCCCCTTGACAGGCCGGGCGGTCGCCGCGACTATTCCACTCACCTGGTGACTGGAAGCGGCCCGTGGCCCGAACGCCGTCCGAGCTCCTGCAAGGCACTGTCGACATCCTCATCCTCCGCGCCCTCGCGTGGGAGTCCATGCACGGCTACGCCATCTCGCGATGGCTCGACGCCCGCAGCGCCGGCGTCCTGTCGGTGGACGGCGCCGCGCTCTACCAGGCGCTGCACCGCCTCGAGGAGCGGCGCCTCGTGTCCGCGTCGTGGGGGACGTCGGAGAACAATCGCAAAGCGAAGTACTACACGCTCACGTCCGCCGGACGCGCGCGCCTCCGCACCGAATCCGCCGTGTGGAAGACGTACGCCGACGCGGTGTCCAAGGTGCTCAAGCCAGCCTGAGGCACATGCCCACGCCCAAGCGTTCGTTCCGGTTTCCGTGGCGATCGCGCGCCGACATCGCCCGCGACGTCGACGCCGAGTTGGGGTTCCACCTCGACATGCGGGTGCGCGAGCTGATCGCGCAGGGGCGTGATGCCGACACCGCACGCCGGATGGCGTGCGAGGAGTTCGGCGATCTCGAGGGGACGCGCGCCTACTGCCGCGCCGCCGACACGCGCTTGGACCGCGCCGTCCGCGCCGCCGACAGCCTAACGGAATGGCGGCAGGACGCGCGCTATGCGTGGCGCACCATGCGCCGGACGCCGACCTTTGCCGCCGTCTCGCTGCTCACCCTCGCGCTCGCGATCGGTGCCAACACTGCGATCTTCAGCGTCGTGCGCGCCGTGCTGCTGCGCCCGCTCCCCTACGCCGACCCGGCGCGACTCGTCGTGGTCAGCGAGTCGTGGCCGGGCAACCCGGGCAACCACACGCCGTTGTCGCCGCCCAACTACGTGGACTACCGCGCCCAACAGCGCGTGTTCACCGATTTCGGCGCGTATTCCACGGCCATGGGGCCCGTGGTGTGGCAGCCCGGCAACGCGGACCCGACTACCCTCACCGGCATCTCCGCCGACGCGCACTTGTTCCACGTCCTTGGCGTCAGGCCGCAGTTAGGCAGGGTGTTCGATACGACCGCCGACATGGCGGGCGACAGCAGCAGCGTCATCGTCTCGTACGGATTCTGGCAGCGCGCCCTGGGCGGCGACCCGCAGGTCGTCGGACGGCGCCTCGTGCTCAACGGCCAGTCGGCGGACATCATCGGGGTCATGCCGCGCACCTTCGTCCTCGACCACGATGAGGATGTCTGGCTGCCGCTCGACCTGCGCGACGACCTCGCGCGAGCCGCGATCACGCGGAAGCAGCACTGGATCATCACCATCGGACGGTTGCGCCCCGGCGTCACCGTGCAAGCGGCCCGCGCGGATCTCGGCCTCGTCGCCCAACGACTGGCGGCGCAGTATCCCGACGCCGACGGCGCCCGCACGGCGATCGTGACGCCGCTGCACGAGCTGGCCGCGGGCGACCTCCGCACGCCGCTGGTGCTGTTGCAAGGCGCCGCCGCGATGGTGCTCCTCATCGCGTGCGCCAACTTGATGAACCTCACGCTGTCGCGGACCATCGGCCGCCGCCACGAGCTGGCGCTGCGGGCTGCGTTAGGCGCCGGACGCGGGCGGTTGGTGCGCCAGCTGCTCACCGAATCGGTGCTGCTGGCGCTCGCCGGCGGTGCGTTAGGCGCCGGCCTGGCCGTGGCCGCCACGCGCGCGCTTCTGGGCGTCGATCCGGCGGCGCTGCCGCCGCTCTTCCCCGTGGGCGTCGACGCGCAGGTCCTCGCCTTCAGCCTGGTCGTCTCAATGGCGGCGGGCGCGCTGTTCGGCGTCCTCCCGGCCCTCCATGCGATGCGCGCCCAGGTCCACGACGTGCTCAATGAGGGCGGCCGCGGCTCCAGCGCCCACCGGAGCGGTGCCACGCTCCGGCGCGTGCTCGTCGCGACGCAAGTCGCGCTCGCGGTCATGCTCCTCGTCGGCGCGGGCCTCCTCATCCGCAGCTTCACCGAGCTCACACGCGTGCGACTCGGCTTCGACCCCGACCACGTCGTCACCGCGCAGGTGCGCGTGACCGGCCCGCGCTACGACTCGATTCCGTTAGTCAACGGATTCTACGATGGCGTGTTGGGCGAGATTGCGCACGCACCCGGTGTGATCGCGGCCGGCGCCGCGACACTGCTGCCGATGCAGGGCACGATCACCACATCGTTGCGCATCGAGGGCCAGCCGGTGGATGAGTCGCACCTGCCCGACATGACGTACGTCGCGATCCGCGGGCAGTACCTCGATGCGATGCGTATCCCGCTCGTCGCCGGCCGCCGCTTCGACGCCACCGACACGCCGGACGGACCCAAACACGTGCTGATCAACGAGACCGCCGCGCGCCGCTACTTCCGGAACGGCGACGCGGTGGGCAAGCGCATCCGGATCGGGCCTAACCCGAACGGCGACTGGATGACCGTCGTGGGCGTGGTGGGCGATGTGCGGAACGCCGGCCTCGACCTGCCGCCCACGCCGACGCTGTTCGTCAACCATGCGCAGGAAGCGTGGCAGCACACGCTCTCCGTTGTCATGCGCACCACTGATTCCCGCGCGGCGATCGAGGCGCTGCGCCGCGCGGTGAAAGATGTCGACCCCACGATGCCGCTGCGCAACATCCAATCCATGGATGACGTGATCGGGTCGAGCCTCGACGCTCGGCGGTTTGCCCTCGGCCTCGCGGCGAGCTTCGCCGGCCTCGCCCTGGTGCTCGCCGCGCTCGGCATCTACGGCGTGCTGGCGTACGAGGTGTCCACCCGCACCCGCGAATTCGGCGTCCGCATTGCGTTGGGCGCAAGCCCGCACAGCGTGCTCGCGCTGGTGGCGCGCCGCGGGCTCGCATGGTCGCTCGTGGGCCTTGCGTTAGGCATCGGCGGCGCGGTCGCCGGGACCCGCCTGCTCGCGGGCACACTGTACGGCGTGGGACCGCTCGACGCCGCCACGTACGCGCTGGTCGCCGCCGGCTCGCTCGTGGTGGTCACTCTCGCTTGCGTGGCCCCCGCGCGACGAGCCACCAGGGTGGATCCGCTGACGAGCATGCGCGCCGAGTAAGCGCACGATGGGCGGTCAGTAGCTGAGGACGGCGCTCCGGCGAGCGCCGAACCATTGAACCGTGCTGGCATCTACGCTCATGAAGAAACGGGCAAAGCACGGGCACACCGGGCAAAGCACAGACACGAACAAGAAAGGCTCTTCTCCCAAATGAGTGGGTAGTTTTCTCACGCTTTTCAGATTCGGGTTGTCTACCCTCTCCGCAGCCGTAGGATGCCGCACTCTTGAAGAAGGCGCGCTCGCATCGCCGCTTTTCGCCACCGCAGCCGAGCGATCGGCTCTTTCCATTGTTTTCTGCTGTTTCCGTTTCAACATGAGCGAAGAAGTGTTCCACCCGGTTGTTCTACGAGGGCGCCGGGA
>DASVAC010000262.1:0-27098 GCA_036376535.1 Gemmatimonadaceae bacterium
TAGCTTTCCGTACCGTTTGGCGACGCGTAAATTGCACCTCAACCACACCCAATTGAGGACCACGTCCATGGCGGATCTCGAGGAGAAGGTCAAGGAAATCATCGCCAAGGAGCTCGGCGTCGAGCGCGAAAAGCTCACCAATGACGCGAGCTTCATGGAGGATCTGGGGGCGGACAGCCTGGATACGGTCGAGCTGGTGATGGAGTTCGAAAAGGAGTTCAACATCGACATCCCCGACGAGGACGCGGAGAAGCTGCGCACGGTGGGCGATGCGATGAATTATCTGAAGACGAAGGTCAAGGAGTAGCATGAAGCGGAGGGTTGTCGTCACCGGCCTTGGGGCCGTGACGCCCGTCGGCAACGACGTGGCGACGACGTGGCGCGCCCTCCTCGACGGCAAGTCGGGCGCGGGACCGATCACGAAGTTCGATCCCGAGCGCTTCGCGGTGCGCTTCGCGTGTGAGGTGAAGGACTTCGATCCATTGCAGTACATGGATCGCAAGGAAGCGAAGCGCTCCGATCTGTTCACGCAGTACGCGGTGGCCGCGGCCACGCAGGCCATGCACGACGCCGGGTTGGACAACGGCGCGCACTACGATCCCGACCGGTTGGGCGTGATCATCGCGAGCGGTATCGGCGGCCTCAAGACGTTCGAGGACCAGCACGACAATTTCCGCGAGCGCGGTCCGGACAAGGTGTCCGCGTTCTTCATTCCGATGTTCATCTCGGACATCGCGGCGGGCATCGTGAGCATGCAATTCAACGCGCGCGGGCCTAACTATGCCACGGTGTCGGCGTGCGCCTCGAGCGCGCACGCGGTGGGCGAGGCGTTCCGCACTATTCAGTACGGTGACGCCGACCTCATGATCGCCGGCGGGGCGGAGGCGACGGTGTCGCCCATGGCGATCAGCGGCTTCGCCAACATGAAAGCGCTGTCCGAGCGCAACGATGAGCCGGCGACGGCGTCGCGTCCGTTCGACGCCACGCGCGACGGCTTCGTGATGGGCGAGGGCTCGGCCGTCGTGGTGCTCGAGGAGTTGGAGCACGCCAAGAAGCGCGGCGCCACGATCCACGCCGAGATCGTGGGGTACGGCGCGACGGCGGACGCGTACCACCTCACGGCGCCATCGCCTAACGGAGAGGGCGCCCAACGGGCCATGCGCCGCGCGCTGTCCGACGCGTCGCTCACGCCCGAAGAGGTGCGCTACGTGAATGCGCACGGCACGTCCACGCCGGCCAACGACCTCAACGAAACGCGGGCCATCAAGGCCGTGTTTGACGAGGCAGTGCAGGGGCTCAACGTCAGCTCCACCAAGTCCTGCACGGGCCACATGCTCGGCGCCGCGGGCGCGGTGGAATTCGTCGCGACCGCGCTCGCGGTGCGCGAGGGCGAGATTCCGCCCACGATCAATTATCGGACGCCGGATCCCGAGTGCGATCTGGACTACACGCCTAACTCGGCGATCAAGCGAGAGGTGAGTGCCGCGCTCTCCAACAGCTTCGGCTTCGGCGGACACAACGTCACGCTCGCGGTCAAGCGGTACGAGGGCTGACGCGATGTCGCCGGTGCCGGTGCCCGAAATCGACCCGGGTCGCTTGGGCGATCCCGCTCTGCATCCCATCGCCGAGAAGGTACAGGTTGGCGAGCGCCTAACGGCGGCCGACGGCGTCGCGTTGTTCCGGTCGCCCGATCTGTTGGGCGTCGGCCTCCTCGCGGATGCCGCGAACCGCGCACGACACGGCTCGCGCGTCTACTTCGCCGCCAATCAGCACATCAACCCCACGAACGTCTGCATCCTGCGCAAGACGTGCGTGTTCTGCTCGTACGCACGGCTGCCCAAGGAGAGCGGCGCCTACCGCTACACCATGGACCAGGTGTACGCGGAGGCGGCGGCGAACCCCTACGTGCGCGAGTTCCACATCGTGGGCGGACTCGACATGCAGGCGGGCCTCGAGTACTACCGCGAGATGTTCCGCGGGCTCAAGGAGCGGCACCCGCAGGTCCACATCAAGGCGCTCACGGCGGTCGAGATCGCGCACATCGCGCGCATCGACAAAATGCCCGTGAAGCGGGTGCTAACGGAGCTGCGCGACGCCGGACTCGATACGCTCCCCGGCGGCGGCGCCGAGGTGTTCTCCAAGGGCGTGCGCGCGACGATCGCCGACCGCAAGCTCGCCGCCGAAGACTGGATCAACGTGCACCGCATCGCGCACGGGTTGGGCATCCGGTCCAACGCGACCATGTTGTACGGCCACGTCGAGAGCATCGAGGACCGCATGGAGCACCTGCAGATGCTCCGCGACCTGCAGGACGAGACGGGCGGCTTCCTCACGTACATCCCGCTCGCCTACCACCCCGACCACAACGAGTTGGGCGTTACGTTAGGCCGCACCGGCACGGCGACGAGCGGCCACGATGACCTGCGCAACCTCGCCGTCGCGCGGCTGTTCCTCGACAACTTCGCGCACATCAAGACGCACTGGATCATGGTGACGCAGTTCATCTCGCAGATCGCGCTCACGTTCGGCGTGAACGATCTCGAGGGCACCGTGGTGCGCGAGAAGATCTATCACGAGGCCGGCGCTCACACGCCGCAGGGCATGGCGCTCGACGACGTCCTCAAGCTGATCCGCGGCGCCCGCCGCATCCCGGTGGAGCGCGACTCGCTCTACAACGTGATCCGGACCTTCGAGCCGGACGCCGCCGCGGCCTAACGATGCGCTTAGGCCGCATCCCGTACATCAACTGCTATCCGGTGTACGGCGCCATCGATCGCGGCGTCGTCACGCTGCCGGCTACCCTCGTCGACGGCATCCCGAGCGAGCTCAACCGCCGCATGGCGGCCAACGAGCTCGAGGTGAGCGTGATCTCGGCCGTCGCCTATGCGCGCGACGCGGCCCGCTATCTGTTGCTGCCCGACCTCGGGATCACCTCCGATGGCGCCGTGCGCAGCGTGCTGCTCTTCTCGCGCCTGCCGGCTCCGGAGTTGGGCGGGAAGCGCGTGCTGCTCTCGCGCAGCTCCATGACCAGCGTGGCGCTCCTGAGGCTCCTCTTCGCCAACGTGTGGCACTCGTCGCCCGAGTTCGCCGCGGGCGACGCCGAGCTCACCAACGTCGGCCAGTTCGCCAACGAGGATCACGACGCGCGGCTCGTGATCGGGGATGCGGCGCTCCTGCTCAACGCGGCGCGCGCCGGCGCGGCACCAGGCGCGGCTCAACACGGCGCGCCCTACGCGTACGCGTACGATCTTGGCGCCGAGTGGAAACGGTGGACCGGGCTGCCGTTCGTGTTCGCCGTGTGGGTCGCACAGCGCAGCGCGCCGGTGCGCGAAGCGCTCGACGTCCACGCGCGTCTCATCGAGTCGCGCGACTGGGGACTCGCCCACCTGGACCAGCTCGCAGCGCAGGCGTCGGCCGCCACCGGCGTCGCATTGGACACCTGCGCCGAGTACCTTTCCGGACTGGACTACCGGCTGTCGTACGCGCACCTCGCCGGTCTCACCGATTTCTTCAGGCGGCTTGCTGCTGTGGGTGAGGTGCCCGATGGGTCGCTCGCTTTCCTTCCCGCGTGATGATTATGCGTGACCTGCTCGACTTCTACACGAACGCGCCGCTCCTCGAGCTCGGTCTCGAGGCCGATCGGGTTCGCCAGGAGATGCATCCGCACGGCATAGTCACCTACATCGTAGACCGGAACATCAACTATACGAACGTGTGCGTGGCCGACTGCGGCTTCTGCGCGTTCTATCGTCGCCCCAAACACGGCGAGGGCTACACGCTCTCGTTCGAGCAAATCGGCGCCAAGATCAATGAGGCGAAAGAACTGGGCGCGGTCCAGATCCTCATGCAGGGGGGACACAACCCGTACATCCCCTTCGAGTGGTATCTCGAGCTGCTCAAGTACATTAAGAAGTACCATCCCATTCACATCCACGGATTCAGCCCGAGCGAAGTGGACTTCTTCGCGAAGCTGTTCCGCATGGATGCGCGTGACGTGATCCGCGAGCTCATGAAGGCCGGGCTCAATTCGATTCCCGGCGGCGGCGGCGAGATTCTCGTCCAGCGTGTGCGCGACCTCGTCGCCAAGAAAAAAGCGGGTGCGGACCGCTGGCTCGAGATCATGGAGATCGCGCACGAGGAAGGGATGAAGACCAGCGTCACGATGATGTACGGCATCGGCGAAACGCTGGCCGAGCGGCTCGAGCACCTGCAGCGCGTCCGCGATCTGCAGGCGCGCACGCACGGGTTCACGGCGTTCATCTGCTGGCCGCTGCAGCCCGAGAACACGCCGTCGATGTCGCACCAGCCCAAGACCGATGCCACCGACTACCTGCGCACGGTGGCCATCGCCCGCGTCGCGCTGGACAATGTGCCTAACTTGCAGGCCAGCTGGGTGACGATGGGCATGAAGGTGGGGCAGGTGGCGCTGCGCTTCGGGTGCAACGATTTCGGGTCGCTCATGATCGAGGAGAACGTAGTGTCGGCGGCGAACACGACGTTCCGCACCACCACCGACGAGATGGAGCGGCTCATTCGCGACGCGGGCTTCATTGCGGCGCGCCGGCGCCAGGATTACTCGATCATCGCACCGGCACCCGCCGCGAGCCCTGAGTCCGCGACCGTGGCGGCGTAGCGCGGCCGCGCCGGCGCGAACTGGCGCGATTCATCCTCGAGCATGGCGCGAGACCGAATGGCCACACGCTGCGGCATCGGGTACGACTCGCACCGCCTCGTTCCCGGCGGCCCGCTCGTGTTGGGCGGGGTGCGCATCCCCTTGGGCGTCTCGCTCTCGGGACATTCGGACGGCGACGCCGTCGCCCACGCCATCACCGACGCTGTGTTAGGCGCAGCCGGCGCGGGCGACATCGGCGAGATGTTCCCCGACTCGGATCCCGCCAACCGCAACCGCGACTCGATCGAGATGCTGCGGCTCGCGGTGACGCGGGCCGCGATGCACGGCTGGCGGCCCGCCCACGTAGACGTGACCGTGATCGCCGAGCAGCCGCGCCTGGCGCCGCACCGCGCTGCCATGCGCTCCGCACTGGCCGCCGCATTGGGCGTCGAGCCCGGCGCGGTGAGCGTGAAGGGGAAGACCAACGAAGGCATGGGCTGGGTCGGACGCGGCGAGGGCATCGCGTGCATCGCCGTGGCCACGCTCGAAGCGCGCGGCGCGGATCGCTGATGCGCCACGCCGCCGAGTCGCGCGCACGCGCCGCGCCGCCCGCGATTGCGTTAGGCGACGACCTCGCGCGCGCGTTCGAGCTCGAGCGCTTCCAGGACTTTCTTCACGTCGAGCGCGGCGCCGCGCGGGCGACGAACGAGGCGTATGCACTCGACCTCGCGCGCTTCGCCACGTTCATGCGCGTGAAGGGCGCGACGCGTCCCGCGGGCGTCACGCCCGCGCTCTTGCGGGACTTCGTGTATCACTTGAAGGACCTGGGACTCGCGCCGACCTCGATCCGCCGGAACATCTCGGCTGTGAGAACTTACTTCAGGTTCCTCGTGGGCGAGGGCGAAATCGCGCAGGACCCGAGCGACCGTCTCGAGACGCCCAAGCGGTGGCTCACGCTCCCCGACGTGCTCACCGTGCAGGAAGCCGAGCGATTGCTCGCCGCGCCGACGCTGGACGATCCGCTCGCATTCCGCGACCGCGCCATGCTCGAGCTCGCCTATGGTGCCGGTCTCCGCGTGTCCGAATGGATCACGCTCGGCGTGAAGGACGTGCTCTTCGACGACGGACTCGTGCGCGTGTTCGGCAAGGGGAGCAAGGAACGCCTCGTGCCCATTGGACGACGCGCGATCGGCGCGGTCGCCGTCTATCTGCGCGAGCTCCGGCCTCGCCTCGAGCACGGCGCCGGGAAGGGCATTCTGCTGCTCAATGCGCGCGGCAAGCCGCTCACGCGCATGGGCGCCTGGAAGCTGCTCCGCAAGTACGTCGAGCGCGCAGGGATCACCAAGCGCGTCACGCCGCACACGCTGCGGCACACGTTCGCCACGCACCTGCTCGAGCACGGCGCCGATCTGCGCGCGGTCCAGGAGATGCTCGGCCACGCCGACAGCTCGACCACGCAGATCTACACGCACGTCGACCGGGAGTACCTGCGGTCCGTGCACAAGCAGTATCATCCGCGAGGCTGACGCCCAACCGCAGCGCCTCAAGCCATGATTCTCGTCATCGACAACTACGATTCGTTCACCTACAACCTCGTCCAGTACCTGGGCGAGATGGGTGCCGAGCCGGTCGTTAGGCGGAACGACGCGATCACGGTCGAGGACGTGGGCGCGCTCGCGCCGCGGGCCATCGTGCTCTCGCCCGGGCCGTGCACGCCGCATGAGGCGGGGATCACGGTGCCCGTCGTGTCGCGCTGGGGCTCGGAGATTCCGACGCTCGGCGTGTGCCTGGGCCACCAGGCGATTGGCGAAGCGTACGGTGGACGCGTCGTGCGCGCGGCGCGAGTGATGCATGGCAAGATGTCGCGCATCGCGCATGGCGGGACCGGTCTCTTCGCGGGGTTGCCGTCGCCGCTCGAGGTGATGCGGTATCACTCGTTGATCGTGGAGCGGGCGAGTCTGCCCGACTCGCTCGAAATTCTGGCGACATCCACCGACGACGACACCGAGATCCAGGCCGTATGCCACATAGAGCACCCGGTATGGGGCGTGCAATTCCACCCCGAGTCGGTGCTCACCCAACACGGGAAACAGCTCCTGAAGAACTTTCTCACGCTCGCCGGATGCTGAGGCGTCTCGTCGCGCTCCTGCTGGTCGCGGGCACGCCGCTCGCTGCCCAACAGCCGCACGAACGCGTGTACGTCCGGCACGCGGCGCCCATTCCGTCGGGTCCGGTGATCGCGGACGCGCTCGCGCATCCGTACGTGACGCGCTACGAGAAGTGGAACACGAGGCTGTTCAAGGACAGCGTGTTCGCGACGTCCGTGCTGGTGGTGGGAAGCGACGCGACGGTGGCGAGCACGGTGCACGGCGACGTGCTCGTGCTCGAGGGCAACGTGTTCCTGAGGCCGGGCGCGCACATCGACGGACGCGCGATCGCGGTGGGCGGCCGCGTGTACGACTCGCGCGACGCGGTGGTGATCGGCGGCAAGCTGTCGTACCCCGACGTGCGCATCGACGCCGACACGACGAAGAGCGGCATCGCGCTCGACTACGTGGCGCCGGCGGGACCCGAGCTCGCGGGCATCCTGTCGCTGCCGATGTTGTTCGGCTTCCGGGTGCCGGCGTACGATCGCGTGGATGGTCTCTCGTTAGTCTGGGGCCCGCGTTTCTCGCTGCTGCACGACTACCTGCGTGTGGATCCGACGGTCACGTATCGCAGCGACCTCGGCATGTTCGATCCGGAGGCGTCGATCGAGATTCCGCTGGGTCCGGACTGGCTGATCGCGGGAGACGCCGGGCGCTCCACGCTGACCAACGACGACTGGATCATGGCCGGTCCGGAGAATTCGCTGGCGGCTTTGGCGATCGGCCACGACTATCGCAACTACTGGCGCGGCGACCGGTTTCGGGGGCGGCTCACGCACACGTGGACGATCGGCGCCGGCCAGTTTGCGTTAGGCGCCGGCGCCGAGACGGAGCGGGACTGGTCGGTGCGGGCGGGAGGGCCGTGGAGCGTCACGGGCTCCGAGTCGAAGGACGGCATGCTCAGGCCCAACCCGGCGATCGAGCATGGGCGGATCTCGTCGGTGATCGGGAACGCCGCGCTCGCCTATCAGTTCGGCGACGTCAAGTTGTCGGGCGACGTGGCCGTCGAACGACCGTTCGACACGCCGTTAGGCGAGCGGTTCACGCAGACGACGTTCAACGCCGACGTCGTGTTCCCGACGTTCGGGCGACAGCGATTCGCGGTGCACGCGCACGGCGTGTTGACGGCCGGCGACACCGCGCCGCCGCAGCGGTTCGCGTACCTGGGCGGCGCGGGCACGCTCCCCACGCTGGACGTGCTGTCGTTAGGCGGGGACCATCTCGTGTACGTGCTCGGCGTGTACACGATTCCGATCACGGGGCTCACGGTGAAGTACCTGGGTGCGCCGACGGTGGTGCTGCGGGACGCGTTCGGATCCGCGGGCGTGGGCGGTCTCCCCAGGTTCGAGCAGAACCTCGGTGCGCGGCTCGGCTTCTCGTTCTTCTTCGTGGGCTACGACTTCGATCCGCGAACGCACCGCGACGCGGTGGGCTTCGGGGTCAGAGTGCCGGGGCAGCACTAGCCTCGCTCGAGCGCACACGCGAGCTACCGGAGTGCCCCTCGCCACAGGGCAGGCTCCGATCAGGCGCGGGTCTTCTTTGCAGGCTTGGGCGGCTGCCACCACCACATGCGATCGACCACCTCGCGCGGCAGGCGCGCGCCTAACTGGCGCGCCGCGAGCAACAGCTGCCCGCGGTGGTGCGCCTCGTGGGCGATGAAGTAGGACAGCACGTGGCCGACGTCGAGCGGCAGGTTGCGCCACACGTATTTGGCCGTCGCGGGCACGGTGCCGCCCGCCTGCAGCCCGGCCCGCAGCACATCCTCGATGCCCTGGTCGCTCTCGCGCAGTCCGGCGAGGACGTCCCGTCGCGTCGCCTTGAAGGTGCTCACCCGCGGCGGCCTCGCAATGCCTAACGGAACGCCGAGCGTGTTGATCCAGCCGCTGCGCGAATTGTGAAAGTGCGCGGCCACCATCCGTACCGTTCGCCGCGGCAAACCGGGCAGGGGCTCGGCCCAGATCTTGGGGGGAAGGGCACTGACGAGGAGCCGCGTGATGCGGCAGTTCGTGCGCCACGGCTCGATGATCAGAGCTTCGGTCGGCATCGCCTCATTGCTGCCGATCTCGCGCGTCGTGCTCTTGATACGCGTTCGCGACGACGACCGTGACGTGCCGCTCCTCATGATCCAAGCTCCTGCCGCGGCTCGGCCGCGGGCGCCGCTTGCTGGACACTCCGTACCCGTCAGCTAAGTTCGCGCGATGGCGATACCGATTCTTATTCTCTCGGGGCCCGTCGGGGCAGGCAAGACCACCGTGGCGCGCGAGATGGTCAGCCAACTCGGCGACGATGTCGTGCTGATCGACGGCGACGTGTGGTGGTCGTTCTTCGTGAAGAACGGGGCGCGCGGGCCAACGCCCAAGACTTTCCGGACGATCATGTCATCGATGACGGCCGCTGCGATTCCGTTCGCAACGGGCGGCTCGCGTGTCATTCTCGACTTCTCGATTCCGCCATGGTTTCTCGATACCGTGCGGAAGATCGCGGGGATGCGAGATGTGCCGCTGGACTACGTGGTGCTGCGGCCGTCGGTGCAGGCGTGCGCGGAGCGGGCAAAGGCCCGCAGTGAAGGGAGCATCCTGGACTACTCGCAATATCGGGAGTTGTATCGCGACTTCGACGAAGTCGCGCGCCACATCGTGTGCGACGACGCGATGTCCGCCGGCGAGGCAGCTGCAGTTATCCTGCGTAAGGCCTCTCAAGGTGAGTTCCGGTTATAGGTGCCTAACGCAGCGCTCATGTGTCCGCACCACTATCGCCGCATTTCGGCCACGACGGGAGCAATCCTAGTCGCTAACGCCCCGGAGCGTGCTCGAACGCCGTGGGCCAATGACGGGGATCTCGATGCGCGTGTATCACCGCCACGATGACAACGGTTCCGTCGTCGACACCATAGAACACGCCGTATGGGAACCGTCGGAGTAAGTAGCGACGTACGACTCCTGCGACACACGTGCCTATGTCAGGCGACCGCCGAAGGAGCGCGACAGCTTCGCTGATTTCCTCCAGGAACTCCTCACCAAGACCAGATCGGCGGAGGTCGTACCATTTAAACGCCCCGGCCAGCTCGTGCTCTGCCCGGGGCGTAAAGCGAACGGCTCGCATTTTCGACACGATGTCTATCCGGTGCGCCGGCGAATCAACTCAGCGCGCACGTCCTCCCAACCGCGGCTCGACTCCGGATTGGCCCTGTATTCCGCCCACCGCGACTCCAGCTCCGCGGCCAAAGCGGGCGTGACCGGAAACGCATCATCCGGCGCCTCAGCTGCGACGCTCTCCCAAAGTGCGTCGATGAGCTCGAGGCGCTCTGCCACACTGAGTTTGCGGAGGGCAGTGAGGTCGTAAACAAAGCGTGCCATACCTGCAATGTGACACCCTCCTGCTCCACGGACAAGGAACGCGTGTCACACTTTCCATTCAGGGATCGGTAGTCTCGAACACCGTCCCGATGTCGGCAACATGTTTGCCTAACGCAGATCGGCTGGATGACCAGTGAGCTAATGCCGACTCGCACTCACAGCGAGAACGGCGTGCCCGTTTTCAGCCTAGTTTCTTTGATCACCACGCTATATATTGCATGGCGTGAATCTTGCGTTCGGCCCCGCTCCGTTCGAGCGACCGTGACCACCCTCGCGGTCATTCCAGCCCGCCTCGGCGCCACCCGGCTCCACCGCAAGCCGCTCCGCCTCCTCGGCGGATCCCCACTCGTCGTCCGCGTCTGGCAACGCGTCCAACACCTCCGCGTCGCCGACCACTGCGTCATCGCCACCGATCACCCCGATGTCGTCGACGCAGCCCGTGCCGCCGGCGCCGAGTGCGTCCTCACGAAAGCCGATCACCCCTCTGGCACCGATCGCGTCGCCGAGGTCGCGGCGCGTCCCGAGTTCGCCGAGCGCCGCTTCGACGTCATTCTGAACGTTCAAGGCGATGAACCTTTCGTCGCCGGCGAGACCCTGCGTGGCGCCATCGAGATGGTGCGCGATCGCGGGTTCCACCTCGGAACCGCAGCTATCCGCGACGATCCCGCAATCCTCGACCAACCCAACGTCGTCAAAGTGGTGTGTGCCGACGACGGGCGCGCACTGTACTTTTCCCGAGCGGCAATTCCGTTCGCGCGCGACCGTTTGGCCGGGGCCGCACATAACGGGGATGAGACACACCACCTCGCACGCAGCATGGTGCGCCGCCACATGGGCGTCTACACGTACACACCTGCCGCGCTCGAGTTCTGGGTCTCGCTGCCGCCGCATCCGCTCGAACGCATCGAGCGCTTGGAGCAGCTCCGGCCGCTCGCGGCCGGCATGGCCATGGGCGTCGCGTTAGTCGACGCACCGCCCGAGCCGAGCATTGATACCGAAGACGATCTGGAACGCGCGAACTCCCGTTGGTCCGACTTCACCGCGAGGCACCGGTAAATGCCATCGAATGCACCGCAGCACACGACGAAGTACATCTTCGTGACGGGCGGCGTCGTGTCGTCGCTCGGCAAAGGCATCGCCGCGGCTTCGCTCGGCCGATTGCTCGTGGAACGCGGGCTCCGCGTCACCATGATGAAGTTCGACCCGTACATCAACGTCGACCCCGGCACCATGTCGCCCTTCCAACACGGCGAGGTGTACGTCACCGACGACGGCGCGGAAACCGATCTCGACCTCGGCCACTACGAGCGCTTCATCGACCGCGCGCTCTCGCAATCGAACAACGTCACGACCGGGCGCGTGTACCTGAACGTCATCAGCAAGGAACGCCGCGGCGAATATCTGGGCTCGACGGTGCAGGTGATCCCGCACATCACCGACGAGATCAAGGCGGCGATGAAGCGCATCGCACCCGATAACGACGTCGTGATCGTCGAGATCGGCGGCACGGTCGGCGACATCGAGTCGCTGCCGTTCCTCGAAGCGATTCGCCAATTCCGCCACGAGATCGGCCGCGAGAACGCGCTCTTCGTGCACCTCACGTTAGTCCCGTTCATCAGCGCGGCGGGCGAGGTGAAAACGAAGCCGACGCAACACTCCGTGCGCGAGCTCATGGAAATCGGAATCCAGCCCGACATCCTCATCTGCCGCGCCGAGCGCCCGTTGTCGGAAGACGTGAAGCGCAAGATCGCGCTCTTCTGCAACGTCGACTTCGGCTCCGTGATCGAGAGCCGCGACGTGCCCACCATCTACGAGATCCCCATTGCCTTCGCCGAGCAGGGACTGGACGACCGCGTGGTCTCGCGCCTCGGGTTAGGCGGCAAGGCGCCGGATCTCAGCGGGTGGCGGCAGATGGTATCCCGCATCACCTCACCCAGCGAGCGCGTGCGCATCGCGGTGGTGGGCAAGTACACCGACCTCGTGGACAGCTACAAGAGCGTGCACGAAGCGCTCATCCACGGCGGCATCGCCAACGATGTGGGCGTCGACATTCGCTGGATCTCGAGCGACCTGTTCACGTCGGCCGAGCGCGCGGGCGAATTGTTAGGCCCGGTGCACGGCTTGCTCGTGCCCGGCGGATTCGGCGTGCGCGGCGTTGAAGGCATGGTGGAAGCCATCCGGTGGGCGCGCGAGCGCGGCCTCCCGTTCTTCGGCATCTGCCTCGGCATGCAGGTGTCGGTGATCGAGTTCGCGCGGCACAAGTGCAACCTCGACGACTCGCACTCGAGCGAGTTCGCCCCCGAGTGCGCCGACCCGGTGATCTCGCTCATGGAATCGCAGCAGCACATCACCGACATGGGCGGCACGATGCGGTTAGGCGCGTACCCGTGCCGCTTGAAACCGGGCTCGTTAGTCGCCGAGACGTACAACGCGTCCGACATCAGCGAGCGGCACCGGCACCGGTACGAGTTCTCGAACGCGTATCGCGACCTGTTCGAGAAGCACGGCGTGCGGTTCAGCGGGCTCTCCCCCGACGGCTCGCTAGTCGAGATCATCGAGCTGCCGGACCACCCGTGGTACGTCGGCTGCCAGTTCCACCCCGAGCTCAAGTCGCGCCCCACGCGTCCGCACCCGCTGTTCGCCGGCTTCGTCGGCGCGGCCGTGACGGCCAAGCGCGTGCGCGGCGAATCCCGCGACGCCACGCGGGGCGCGCGCGCCGCCACGTCCACCTGAGCGCGACGTGTCCCAACGTTTTCCCGCCGACCGGTTCTTCCTCATCGCCGGCCCGTGCGTGGTGGAATCGGACGAGCTGAACTACCGCGTGGCGGACCACCTCGCCTCGCTCGCCGAGCGAGTGCCGGGCGGCGTGATCTTCAAGGCGAGCTTCGACAAGGCCAACCGCTCCAATCGCGCCGCGCACCGCGGACCGGGATTGGACGAAGGACTCGCCGCGCTCGATCGCGTGAAGTGCCGCACCGGACTGCCCGTCCTAACGGACGTGCACGAGCCGGAGCAGTGTGCGACCGCCGCCGAAGTAGTGGACGTGTTGCAGATTCCGGCGTTCCTCTGCCGGCAGACAGACCTCCTCATCGCCGCCGGCGCCACGGGCAAGCCGGTGAACATCAAGAAGGGCCAGTGGATGCACCCCGAAGGCATGCGTGGCGCGGCGGACAAGGTGCGGCGCGCCGGCGTTAGGCGGCCGGAAATCGCGATCACCGAGCGCGGCACGTTCTTCGGGTACGGCGACCTCGTGGTCGACATGCGCGCGTTCGCCCGCCTCGCCGCCGCGTGCTCGGCGCCCGTCGTGTTCGACGCGACGCACAGCGTGCAGCAGCCGGGGAAGGGCGAGGCCGGCGCGAGCGGCGGCGCGCGCGAACACATCCCGGCGCTGGCGCGCGCGGCCGTAGCGGCCGGAGCCAACGGCGTGTTCCTCGAGACACACCCGGATCCCGACAACGCGCCCAGCGATGGGCCGAACATGCTCCCGTTGGCGGAGCTGGATGCGTTAGTCAAGCAGCTGGTCGAGGTGTGGGACACGTGCCGCCAGTGATCGACGCCGTACTCGCACGCCGCATCAAGCTCGTCGGCCTCGACGTCGACGGCGTGCTTACCGACGGCGGCATCTACCTGGGCGACGTGGCAGGCGCGGCCATGGAGTTCAAGCGATACGACGTGCAGGACGGGTTGGGCATCGAGCTCATGCGGCACGTCGGGCTCAAGGTGGTGATCATCACCGGCCGCGTGTCCGAGAGCGTGCGGCTGCGCGGCAAAGAGCTGCGCGCCGATGACGTCGCGCAGGATGCGTTAGCACGCAAGCTCCCCGCACTCAGGCGCGTGCTCGAGCGCCACGGCGTGACGGCGCAGGAAACCGCATTCGTGGGCGACGACATTCCCGACCTGCCCATTCTGCGCGAGGTCGCACTGCCGGTCGCAGTGGGAAACGCGGTCCCCACCGTGCGCGAGGTGTGCGCACTGCAACTGGAGCGCGCCGGCGGACGCGGCGCCGTGCGCGAGTTTGCGGAGCTCCTCCTGCGTGCGCGCGGAGAGTGGCAGCGCGCGCTCGACCTCTATCTCGCGGCGCGCGCCGAGACGCCGCTCGAGGCCACGCTGTGAGCATGGACGCCGTCGAGCGCGGACGCCGCGTGCTCCGCATGGAACGCGACGCCCTCGAGGAGGTCGAGCGCAACCTCGACGCGTCGTTCGCGACGGCGGTCGATCTCCTCAGGGGGTGCAAGGGGCGAGTGATCGTCGCCGGCGTGGGCAAATCCGGTCTCATCGGTCGGAAGATCGCCGCCACGCTCACGTCCACCGGGACACCGGCCACGTTTCTGCACCCGGTCGAGAGCGTGCACGGCGATCTCGGCCTCGTGGGCCCGTCGGATGTGGCCATTCTCATCTCGAAGAGCGGCGAAACCGACGAGCTGTTTCCATTGCTGGAACAACTCAAGCGGTTAGGCGTACGCATCATTGCGATCGCGGGCGCGCGGGACTCGACGCTCGCCCGCCACGCCGACGTGGTGCTCGATGCAGGGGTGCGCGAGGAAGCGTGTCCACACGATCTCGCGCCCACGACGAGCACCACCGCGGCACTTGCGATGGGCGACGCGCTCGCGGTCACCCTGCTCGAGCACAAGGGATTTGGCCGCGAGGACTTTGCTCGGCTGCACCCGGGCGGGTCGCTGGGCAAGCGCTTGCTCACGCGCGTGTGCGATGTGATGGTGACGGATAAGCTGCCGCTGCTCGAGCAGGGCGCCCTGATGCGTGACGCGGTGATGATGCTCGCCGAGCGCCGTGGCACCGTGGCGATCGCGAACGACGCGGGGCAGGTGATCGGTGTGGTTACGGCAGGCGACCTCACGCGACTCATGGAGCGCGAAGACGACGTGTTCACGGTGCCGGTCGAACGCGTGATGAACCGCCAACCCAAAACGGCGCGCGCCGAGGAGCTCGGCAGCGCCGTGGTCTATCGCATGGAGAAGTTCGGCATCATGGCAATGCCGGTGTTGGATGGCGACGATCGCTTGGTGGGCATGGTGCACCTGCACGATCTCATGCGCGCGGGGATTTCGTGATGCGCCCCTGGATCCTCGCGCTCTGCGTCATCGCCGCCGCGTCCGCGTGCTCCAACGGCACGGAGCCTAAGGTGACCTCGGCGAATCCGCTCGCCGATTCCGCCGACCAGGTGATGTTCGGCGTGTCGACCATGATCACCGATCAGGGCTTGCTGCGTGCCAAGCTGCAGGCGGACACCGCGTATTTCTTCGACGGCAGCACGCGCATCGAGGCGCGCGACGAGACGACGACGTTCTACACCACCACCGGTGTCCAGAACGCGGTGCTCACGTCCCAGGAAGGCACCTACAACTCCGCGCGCGGCACGATGCAGGCGCGGAAGAAGGTGGTAGTGGTGACCACCGACAACAAGCGCCTCGAGACGTCGCTGCTCGACTACAACCAGCAGACCAATCTCATCAGCAGCGACAGCGCGTTCGTCCTAACGCAACCGACGGGCGTCATGCGCGGCATCGGGTTCACCTCCGATCCGAACATGGTCAACCTGCACGTGAAGCGCGTGATCACGGGCGGCGGGACGTTCACGCTGCCGGGGAACGGGACGTCGCCGTGACGGTTGCTCGCGCGCAGTGGCCGGTCGCGCTCGTGGCGATCGTCGTGCCGTTAGGCGTCGCGGCGCAGCAGCCGCAGCCACCCGCGCCGTCGGGCCAGTGCCAGCTCGTGTACGCGGCGCGCGATTCGTCGAGCCCGCCGCGCATCTCGGCGACGAAGCTGCCGAGCGGCCAGTACAACACGTTCATCGGGGGCGGCGTGATCGCGCGGTGTCCGGCGCAGAACATGACTCTCGTCTCCGACAGCGCCGAGAACTACGGCGACCAGAAGCTGCTGCACCTGATCGGCCACGTGCACTATACGGAGCCCCGCCTAACGGAAGACTCCGAGCTCGCCGACTATTATCAGGCCGACGAGCACCTGGTGGCCTCGGGCAACGTGCACGCGGTGCTGCCGAGCGGTACGACACTGGACGGCCCGCACGTCGACTATTATCGCGTTGCGCCGAACATCCGCACGGTGACGAAGATGGTCGCCACGGGTCGGCCGACGATCACGATCATCGAGCACGACTCCACAGGAAAGCCGTCGCAGCCGATGACGGTCGTCGCCAATACGGTCGACATGGAAGGCGACAGCCTCACGTACGCCTCGATGAATGTCGTCATCACGCGCACGGACGTCATCGCCACGGGCGATTCGGCCGCGATGAACAGCGCCACCGAGTTCGCGCGACTCATGCGCAAGCCGACGATCAAGGCGCGCGGCGACCGCCCGTTCACTCTCACGGGCGATCTGATCGATCTGTTCGGGCGCAACAAAGCCGTGGATCGCGTGATCTCGCGCGGCCACGCCAAGAGCGTGAGCAAGGACGCCACGCTCACCGGCGACACGCTCGACTTCGCCATGGCGGAGGGCCGCTTGCAGCGCGTGCACGCGTGGGGCGCGAGCCGCGCGCACGCGTTCAATCCGACGTACGACATGCTCGCCGATTCGCTCGACGTACGCATGCCCGACCAACGGCTGCGCGAGATCCACGCGTTGCACGATGCGTACGCGCAGAGCGTGCCCGACACGACCCGCATCCACACGAGCGAGCACGACTGGCTCCGTGGCGACACCATCTACGCCTACTTCGACAGCTCGGCCAAGGCGCTCGCGGACACGTCCACGCAGCCGGAGATCAAGCGCCTCATCTCGTTCGGCCACGCGCGATCGTTCTACCAGATCGCGGCCAAAGACACGACGGCCATTGGCCCTTCGATCAACTACGTGCGCGGCGACCGCATCCAGGTCGCGTTCCTGAATCGCGAGGTACAAACGGTCACGATCAAGGGAGAGGCGACAGGCGTGTACCTGGACCCGGCGAAGCCCGCACGCGACACGACCAAGAAGGGCGCGACCGACACCGCGACCGTCAAGACGCCTAACGCAACGCCGAAAGCGCGAGCGGACACCGCCAGGGGAGCCAGACCGCGATGACCGACCCGATTCGTTTGCCCGAAGAGGTCGAGAACTTCATCGAGGAGAAGTCGCGCGGCGACCGCTCGGTGGCGCTGGCGATGAAAGCGATGGTCAGCGCGGCGCACGATACCGGCGAGGTCCCGGTCAACGACGTCGCGATCCAGTATCGCAACGAGCACCTCGCGATGGTCCGCGAGTCCGGGGGCGATGCGGATCACGAAGCGGGCCGGCTCAGTCTCGACGAAGTGCGCGTCCACCTCGCCAAGACGGTGCTGCCCAAGCTCGTGAACGAAGGGCTGATCATGCTGCCGCCCGGTGGACTCACGGCGCCGGATGCCTCCATCCGCATCGTCGATCGTTACTGGCGCGCGCTCGAGCCGTTTCGCGCGCAGATCAAGGGGTCCAACGTTGGGCCAATGCTCCGCCACATCGACGAGCAGGCCGCCATCCGTCGGACCGGAGCGCACGCCGCCGTTACGCCGCGGCAGGCGACGAGCGTTCTCGAGGCGATCGGTCTCGTGAAATCGTATCGCCGGCGTAAGGTTGTGAACGACGTGGCCTTGCGCTTGCAACAGGGGGAGATTGTCGGACTGTTGGGTCCCAATGGAGCGGGGAAGACGACCACGTTCTACATGATCGTGGGCCTCATCGCGCCACAAGAGGGACGTATCCTCTTCGATGGCGAGGATATCACGGAAATCCCGATGTACAAGCGCGCACGGCGCGGCATCGGATACCTTTCGCAGGAGCCGTCGGTATTTCGAAAGCTGACCGTCGAAGAAAACATCCTCGCGATACTCGAGACACTCAAGATCACGCCCGAGGAGCGTCACCGCCGGCTCGAAGAATTGTTGGACGAGCTGGGGATCAAACGCTTGCGGGCCAACAAGGCGTACTCGTTGTCCGGTGGTGAGCGGCGCCGTCTCGAGATCACGCGCGCATTGGTCACGCAGCCCAAGTTCATGATGCTCGACGAACCCTTCGCGGGAGTCGATCCGATCGCAGTGCACGACATTCAATCCATCGTCGCCGGGTTACGCCACCGGGGAATTGGAGTCCTCATCAGCGACCACAACGTCGAGCAGACACTGGACATCGTGGACCGGGCATACATCATGTTCGATGGACAGGTGAAGGTGTCGGGCACCGTGCAGGAACTGGTATTCGACGACGAGGTGGCGCGCATCTATCTCGGGCCCACGCTCACCACCCGCTTGCGCTCGCGATTCGCGTCGTGGCACGATAGCGTCGAGGTGTCATGAAGACCGGCTTGCATCAAAGCACGCAGCTCCGCCAGGAGCTGAAGATCAATCCACGCCTCTACCAGGCGATGGATTTGCTTTACATGCCGCTCCTCGATCTCCAGCAACACCTCAAGCAGGAGCTCCTCAACAATCCGTTCCTCGAGATGGTCGAGCCCGAGGAGGAGGAAGAAGAGGAGACGACAACCGACTCGGAGACCGCCACCGAAGAAAAGAAGGACGCCGACGAAATCGACTGGGAGGAGATCCTCCTCAACGGCTTCGACACCGGCGGTCAACCCGAAGAGCGCGAGGAAAAGGAGTACTTCGAGCCGGTCACGGTCGACAGCCGCGATTTAGGCGATCACTTGCGCGACCAGCTCACTCTGCTCGACCTGTCACCACGCCAGAAGCTGCTGGGCGACGAAGTGATCGGCAATGTCAATGACGACGGCTACCTTGCGTGCACCGTCGAGGAGATCCGTATCGGCGTGAACGAAATGCTCGAGAATCACGTCGCCGAATCGGACGACGAGGGTCCCGACGACGTCCCGCGCTACACGGAAGGGGAAGTCGAGCAGATGCTCGCCGTGATTCAGAGCCTCGATCCGCCGGGCGTCGGCGCGCGCGACCTGCGCGAATGCCTGCTGTTACAATTGCGCGAAGCGGGCCTCGAGCAGTCGGTGCCGTACCGCCTCGTGCGCGACTCGTTCGACGAGTTGATTAACCACCGCTGGAGCGAAATCTCGAAGCGGTTCGGCATCAGCCAGGCCGACGTGCAGAAAGCCGCCGACGAGATCGCGAAGCTCGATCCCAAACCGGGCCTCGTGTACAGCGACACGGGCGACAACTACATCATTCCGGACCTGGTGGTCGACAAGATCGACGGCCAGTATCATGTCTTCCTCAATGATGCCAACCTTCCGCGCCTGAAACTCAGTAAGGCGTATCAGGAGATCGCGCGCGACAAGAAGAAGTTCGACGGCGAGAACAAAGAGTTCATCTCCAACAAGCTCAATTCGGCGAACTGGATGATCCAGGCGATCGAGCAGCGCCGCCAGACGATGCTCAAGGTCATGAACTTCATCGTCGACCGGCAACGCGACTTCTTCGAGAAGGGCGTGCAGTATCTCAAGCCGCTCACGCTCCGCGAAGTGGCGGAAGTGATCAACATGCACGAGTCCACCGTTAGTCGCGTGACCAACGAGAAGTTCGTGCAGACGCCGCGCGGCGTGCTGCCGCTCAAGTACTTCTTCTCGAGCGGCCTGTCGACCACGGGCGGCGAGGACGTATCGGCGCGCGGCATCAAGGCGCAGATCGAGAAGCTCGTGTCGGATGAAGATCCCAAGCGCCCGCTCACGGACCAGGCCATCGTGAACATCCTCAAGGAGAGCGGCGTCCAGATCGCGCGGCGCACGGTCGCCAAGTATCGCGACCAGTTAGGCGTCCTCTCGGCCCGGATGCGCAAGCGCGTATGAGCGCTGCCGCTCGGGGCGGGGGCGCTGTTCCGAACGCTCCGGCTGCCATGGCCCGTCTCGACCGGCCCTTCGCGCTGCCCGAGCGACAGGTGGACGTCTCCGTCCTCGTCCCCGCCAAGGACGAAGCCGAGAATCTCCCGCTGTTCATGGAGCAGGCGGAGGCGGCATTCGCGTCGGCGCCGGCGTCGTTCGAGGTCGTGGTGGTGGATGACGGGTCGAGCGATGCGACGTGGCAGGTGCTCCAGGATCTCACGACCCGATACCCGTTTCTTCGCATCGCCCGGCATCCGCGGCAGCGCGGCATCGCCGATGCGCTGCACACGGGATTTCTGCAGGCGCGCGGCAACGTGATGGTCTTCTATCCCGCCGACCTGCAGTACAAGCCCGAAGACATTCCGCGGCTCGTTGCGCCGATTCTCTCGGGCGACGCCGACATGGTGACGGGCTACAAGCAGGGCAAGTACGAGAAGGCGTTCGTCTCCCGCATCTACAATGGGCTGAGCCGCCGCCTGTTCGATCTGCCGGTGCGCGACCTCAACTCGGTGAAGGCGTACCGTCGCGAAGTGATGGACGCCATTCCCGTTAGGCCGGACTGGCATCGCTACATGATCGCAATCGCCGCGGCGCAAGGCTTTACGGTCACCGAGGTACCAGTGCCGCTGTATCCGCGGCACGCGGGGCGCTCCAAATTCGGCATCGCGCGCATTCCCGTTGGCGTGTTGGACATGCTCGCGGTGTGGTTCGAGCTCAGGTTCGGGCAGAAGCCGCTGCTGCTGTTCGGCATGGTCGGCGCCGCGTTGTTCGTGATCGGCGTGCTGGCAGGCGTCGTCGCGCTCGCCATGCTCGCCTTCCGCGACGTGGGCGTGCGCGCCGTGTGGACCATCATTCAGACCTGTCTCATTCTCGGCTCGATCTTCTTCGCCGCCGGTCTGTTAGGCGAACAGATCGCGGGCCAGCGCGCCGAGCTGCGCGAGCTGCGCCGTCGCGTGGAGGACGCCCGCGCCGGCCAACACGACCCCGTGGAACGAGGTTAGGCGCGTGCGGGTGCTCTTCCTCGCCCATTCGTTCCCGCGCACCGCGGGCGATGCGGCGGGCTCGTTCCTCTTGCGTCTCGCCCAGGCCCTCGAATCCGAGGGCATCACCGTGCAGGTGGTGGCGCCGGCGGCGCCGGGCCTCGCTGACGCCGAGCAGTTCGACGGCGTCGGCGTCGAGCGATTCCGCTATGCGCCGCGCCGCTTCGAGCGGCTCGCGTACACCGGCACCATGGCGCAGGACGTGCGCGACTCGTGGAGCGCGCGTCTCACCATGCTCAGCTTCCTCGGCTCGGAGTTCGTGAGCGCCGTGCGATCGGGCCGGCGGTTCCAACCCGATCTCGTGCACGCCCACTGGTGGTTCCCCGGCGGGCTCGTCGGAACCTGGGTGGCGTCGATGGCCGGTGTTCCGCTCATCACGACGCTGCACGGCAGCGACGTGCGTCTCGCGCGCACGGTGGTCGGCGCGCGCCCCGTGTTCCGCCACGTGCTGCGCCACTCGGCCGCGGTGACCGCGGTGTCCAACTGGCTCGCGGGCGAAGCGGGCGCGGTGCTGCCTAACTTGAAGCCGGTGGTCGCGCCGATGCCCGTCGACACCACGCTGTTCACGCCCGGCAACGGACGCTCGGCCGACCGGTTGCTCTTCGTTGGGCGGCTCAACGCGCAGAAGGGCGTGTCGACGCTCATCGATGCGCTGCCGTCGATCGCTGCGCCGTACGCGGTGGACATCGTCGGCGACGGACCCGAGCGCGCCGCACTCGAGGAGCGCGCGCGGAATCTGCGCGTGGCGGATCGCATCACGTGGCACGGGGCGGTGCCGCACAGCGACCTTCCGGCGATGTATCAACGTGCCGCGATACTGGTCGTGCCGTCGATCGACGAGGGTCTCGGTCTCGTCGCGGTCGAGGCGCAGTTGTGCGCGACGCCCGTCATCGCCGCCAACTCCGGCGGCCTGAGCGACATCGTGCGCAACGGGCAGACCGGCGTGCTGGTGCCGCCGCTCGACCCATCATCGCTCGCACAGGCCATCGACGAGGTGCTCCAGAATCCTGAGCGCGCGCGAGAGATAGGCGCGGCGGGACGCGTGCACGCGCTCGCGACGTTCGCGCCGGAGTCCGCCGCTCGGCGGTACGCCATGCTCTATCGCACCACTCTTGAGCACGCCGAGAAATAGCAGGCTGCTGTTCGTGGCGAAGATTGCGTTCGCGGTCGCCGTCGTCGTGGCCGTGGCGTACGCACTCGTGCGCGAGTGGCAGCCGGTGAGCGCGGCGATGCACGAGGCGCATCCGCGATGGGGCGTGCTCGCGCTCTCGGGCGCGATCGTGCTCGCGAACTACGCACTGCTCGTGGAAGCATGGCGCATCGTGCTCGCGGGCTGGGAAGGGGAGCGACGCGGCGCCGCGGCGCCCGCGCTCAGCTTCTGGGAGAGCGCGCGAATCTGGAGCGTGTCCAACCTGGGCCGGTACATCCCGGGCAAGGTGTGGCAGATGGGCTCGATGGCCGTGATGGCGCAGGAGCACGGCGTGTCGGGCATTACCGCGGCCGGCGCCGCCGTGGTCGTGACGCTCATCAACACGGTGGCCGGATTCGTCGTGCTCGCGCTCACGGGCGCCGGCGTGCTGCACGTGCCTCCGTTGGGCATCGCCGTGATCGCGTTGCTCGGGGTCGGCCTCCTGCTCGCGCCGCAGCTCATTCCGTGGTTGGGCAATCTGGCCGGGCGTATTCTTCGCCGGCCGATCGTGCTCGGGCGCATTCCGCACACCGCGATCTGGCTCGCTGCCCTCATCTCCGCGACGTCGTGGGTTGTATATGGTGTGGCGTTCCGTGTGATGGCGGTGGGTGTGCTCGGCTCCGCGACTGGCGCGCTTGGCACCTACATCGCAGTTTTCACGGCCTCGTACCTGGCCGGATTTCTGGCGCTCATCGCGCCGGGCGGGGTCGGCGTACGAGAGATTGTCATGTTCGCCGGGTTGCGGCAGGCTGGTTTCACCGGCGGCGAGGCAACGCTGCTCGTGGTCTCGTCGCGCGTGTGGCTCACGATTCTCGAGATCGTCCCCGCGGTTCTCTTTCTGGCGCATCGGTGGATGCGCCCCAAACGCTCCGATGGCCCAATCGAAAGCACGAGATAGTCGCGCCGCGGCGAAGGCCAGTCGCGTCCCGGCGTTAGGCGAGCCGCGATTTGCCACCGCGTGGGCGGCGCTCGTGTACATCGTGGCGACGCTCATTCTCGCGTATCCCGCGCTCGTTGGGCGCTTTCTGGTCAACCCGACGAGCGACCAGTACATCGGCGGCTACGCGTTCCGCGAATTCGCAGCGGCGTCGCTGCGGGCGGGGCACGGATTCCCGCTCTGGAATCCGTATCTCTTCGGGGGCATGCCGTACGTCGCCGCGATGAGCGGCGACATTTTCTACCCGACCTTCCTGATGCGCATGATCATGCCCACCGACGTCGCGATGACGTGGGCGTTCATCATCCACATCATTCTCGCGGGGCTCTTCACCTACATCCTGCTGCGCGCCTGCCGGTTCTCGTTTTACGGCGCGCTCACGGGCGGCCTGGTCTACATGATGGGCGGCCCGATCTCGTCGTACGTCTCGCCGGGACACGACGGGAAGCTCTACGTGAGCGCGTTGCTGCCTCTCGTGCTGTTCCTGCTCGTCCGCGCGATTCGCGACGGGAAGGCGTGGTCGTATGGCGTGCTCGCGATCGTCGCCGGTCTCGCGTGCCTGAGCCCGCACCCGCAGCTCTATCAGTACATGCTCTTGGTGAGCGGCGCGTTCGCGCTGTGGTTGGCGTTCGGCAGTGACAACGCGCCTCAACTCGAACGGCCTGTCGCCCTCAAGCGACTCGGCGCCGCGTTGGTCGCCATTTGCATGGGCACGCTCATGGGCGCGATCCAGTACACGTCGGTGTTCCAGTACGTGCCGTGGTCGCCGCGCGCCGGAGGCTTGAGCGGCTGGGAGCACGCCACGTCGTACTCGTTCCCGCCCGAAGAGCTCATCAACACGTACATCCCGCAATTCACGGGGATGTTCGACCACTACTGGGGCCGCAACGGGATTCACCTGCACAGCGAATACCTCGGCGCCGTCGCGCTCATGCTGGCGTTGCTCGGCGTCGTGTACGCGTGGCGGCCGGAGCGCCGCTCGTTCGGACGGTTCTGGCTCATCACGTTCGTCGTCGCGCTTCTCTGGTCGTTAGGCGGATTCACTCCGTTCTATCACATCGTCTACGCGCTCATTCCAGGCACGAAGTATTTCCGGGCGCCGAGTACAATGGTGTTCGTGGTTGGGCTGTGCGTGGCGGTCTTTGCCGCGTTCGGGGCGGAGCGCCTGGAGCGCGGCGATGTGACGCGTCAGTATGCGGTTGGCTGGCTCATTGCGGCGGCCGTGGTCCTGCTGCTCGCCGTCAGCGGGATGTTGACCAACATCGCGTCGGTGATCGCGCCGCCGGAACACCAAGACGGCGTACAGCTCAATGCACAATTACTGCTGGTCGGTGGAGTGCGCACCGCGATCTTCACCGCGGCTGCAGCCGGGCTGTTGCTCGCGCTCGTGCTGGGACGGGCAAAACGAGCAGTGATTGCGTGGGGAGTGCTCGTTCTGACTGCCGCAGACCTGTGGACCATCGAGCATCAGTATTGGATGTTCTCGCCGCCGGCGAAGGAGTTGTACGCGACTAACGCAACGCTCGACTACGTGCGAAAGCAGGCGGTTCCAGGACGAGTGCTGCAGCTTCCCGCGGCCGTGGCCGAGTCACCGATGGCCCCTCACGATCCGTATCTGGAAGGCAACGCGCTCATGGTGCAGGGGGTTCGCGCCGTGATGGGGTATCACGGCAACGAGATCGGCCGCTACCACGATCTCATCAACGCGCGCCTCACGGATCCGCAGCTGTGGCGCCTGCTGAACGTGAAGTATCTGCTCACGAACCTGCCAACCATTCCGGACTCGGGATTCACCAAGGTCGTCGGACCAACGAAAGACGCAGCCGGCACCACCACGTACCTGTACACGGTGCCCACGGATGACCCGCCGGCATGGCTCGCTCCTGTGATCGTGAAGGCGTCAGACGATCAGACTCTCGCGGCTGTCCTCGACCCACGCTTCGACATCCGCCGCGGTGCGATCTTCGACACGTCGGCGGCAGTGCAGGCGGAGAAGGTCACCGCGCTGCCGGAGCCGAGCCCGGTGCAGGCGACCGTCACGCGCTACGACCCGGGGCATATCGAAGTCGACTTGAGCCAGCCTGCGCCGCACGGATCGGCGCTCATGGTGTCCGAAAATTATTACCCGGGCTGGGTCGCAACCGCGGATGGAAAGCCGGCCGTGGTCGGTCGAGCGGACTACGTGCTCATTGGTGTGGCGCTGCCGGATGGCGCGCGGCATGTCGCGCTCACGTTCACCAGCGCGGTGTATGAGCGCGGCAAGCTGATCACCATCGTGGCGATTCTCATCGCGCTGGCGATGCTGGCCGCCGGGATCATCGTCGACAAGAAGCGGCATGCCTGAGCGAGCCATCGTCATCGTCCCGACCTACAACGAACGGGACAACATCACGCGACTCATTCCGGCCGTGCTGGAGAAGGACCCGCGCCTCGAGGTATTGGTGGTCGACGACGCGTCGCCCGATTGCACGGGACAGATCGTGGAAACGATCGCGGCCGAAAATCCTCGCGTGCATGTCCTGCATCGCCCGGGGAAGATGGGCCTGGGCACCGCCTACCTGGCTGGATTCCGCTGGGGTCTCGATCAGGGCTACGACTTCCTGTTCGAGATGGACGCGGATTTCTCACACGACCCGAACCACCTGCCGCAATTTCTCGACGCGATCAAGGATGCGGACCTCGTGTTGGGCTCGAGGTACCGCGAGGGCAAGGTCACGGTGGTGAACTGGCCCATGACGCGGCTCATCCTGAGCTTCTTCGCCAACGTCTACGCCAGAACCGTAACTGGGCTTCCGCTCGAAGATTCCACGGGCGGGTTCAAGTGCTTTCGCAGGTCGGTTCTGGAAGCCATCGACCTGAACGCGGTGCGATCGAACGGCTATGCGTTCCAGATCGAGATGAGTTTCCGCGCGTGGAAGAAGGGCTTCCGGATCCGCGAGATTCCGATCGTGTTCGTGGACCGCACCGAGGGACAGAGCAAGATGTCGCGCAAGATCGTGCGCGAGGCGGTGTGGATGGTGTGGCGTCTCAGGTGGCTGTCGATCACAGGACGCATCAAGTGAGCGAACGCGAGTTCTTCAAGATGTCCGGCTCGGGGAACGATTTCGTCGTAATCGACGCCCGGGTCGAGCCGCCGGGTCGGTTGGCCTCACCTCCAGTAATACGTGAAGTCTGCGCGCGCGGCACCGGTGTTGGTGCGGACGGCATGGTGTTCATCGAGCCGACCACCGCTGACGGTTTGCAGTTCAGGATGCGCTACTTCAACAGCGACGGATCCGTCGCCGAAATGTGCGGCAACGCGGCGCTATGCGTGACGAGTCTGGCGTCGCAGCTGGGGGCGGGCAGCGCCTCTGGAATGCGCTTCGAGACCGACTCGGGGATCGCCTTGGCGCGCATGTCGAACGGTCAGCCCGAAGTGGACCTGTGGCCCGTGACGGACGTTCGGCCCACGGCCGACATCGTCACGGAACCGGGCGAGCTCCGAATCGGCTACGCGATCGTCGGCAATCCGCACGTGGTGATTCTGCGCGACGAGCTGGCGACGCTCGAGATCGTGCGCCGCGGCCGTGCGATCCGGCTGCACGAATACGTGCGTCCCGGTGGCGGCGCGAACGCCAACTTCGTCGCGCGCCGGCCGGATGGCGGGTTCGATATCCGCACGTACGAGCGCGGCGTGGAAGCCGAGACGTTGGCGTGCGGGACCGGGTCTGTGTCGACCGCGATTTTGCTAGCCGAGTGGCAGCAGGCGGGCCTGGAGACGACGCTCAGGACGAGGTCAGGCCGAGGGCTGACGATCAAACTGCGCCGACAGGGCACCGCTTGGCTGCCGTCGCTGCGTGGTGAGGGCCGGGTGGTGTTCAGGGGCCTACTGCCAGTTGACTGACGCAATACTGTCGCGAAAAGCCTTTCGCGACAGTATGACGACAGTCAAGAGTCTCCATCGCGGTTAGCCTAGCGTATGCTGGCGCAAATAGCCGGCGGCGCCGTTGGCGTTGCGACTCAAGCGCTGATGCCACCGAGCTGGCGACAGCAATCC
>DASVAC010000263.1:0-4441 GCA_036376535.1 Gemmatimonadaceae bacterium
AGCTGCCCCTTGCCCTGCACTTCCTTCGTGCCCCAGCTCACCACCGGCACCACCGGCACCTGCGCGGCGATCGCCAGCACGAACGGTCCCTTCTTGAATGGACGCAGCGCGTACGAGCGGCCGCGCGTGCCTTCGGGAAACACCGCCACGGATGTGCCGCGCTTGATCTGCTCGGCGGCCTCCGCGTACGTCTGGAACGCCGCCTTACGATTCTTGCGGTCGATGAAAATCGCCGCGACTTCCTTGGCCGCGCGCCCGAACACCGGAATCGACGCAAGCTCCTTCTTCGCGACAAACCGATAGTGCGGCAGCACGCACGCCAGCCCGAAGATCTCGAACCAGCTCACGTGGTTGGACACGTACATGCGCGCTTCGTTCGGCGCGGCGATGTGCTCGGGGTTGCGCACGGTAAGGCGCACGGCAGACACCCGTAGCACCACTTTGGACCACACGCGCGGCGCACGGCCCAGAAAGCTGTCCGGAGCGATGTGCACGCCAAAGAGCGACAGCACGACGATGGGGACGCCGAGCACGATGGTCATGAGGACCATCGTGGGATAGACAATCAGGGCACGCATGCTCACGAAAAGTGATCGAACCCGCCGCCCGGCGCAACGCGCGCCCCGCTCAGGGTCGCGACCACTTCCGCATCGCCGGCTTCGACGCGTCCGATTGCGGTAAGCGGGATGTCGAAACGGCGTGCAAAGTCGGCCGAGTTGAGCGGGAGGGGCGACGCGACCAACAATTCGTATTCTTCGCCGCTCCGCGCGGCCACATCGGGTGAGAGACCGCCCAACGTGGGCAGGTCGTCGAGCGCGATCGCGAGGCGCGCGCGCGATGCGGCGGCAATGTGTGCGGCGTCGCTCAACAGACCATCCGACACATCGATCGCGGCATGCGCTCCGTGCTCCGCGAGCCAGCCTGCTTCGAGCAACCGTGGCACCGGGTGCGCGAATCGGTCGCGCACCATGTGTGTTGGCGCGTCACCGCGTTGCCACGCGGTGAGCGCGGCGAGCGGTCCGCCCAGTCGGCCTGTGACATAGAGCGTGTCACCCGGCCGCGCGCCACTGCGCCGGACTGGATGAGCCGCCGAACCGAGGACGGTGACGGCAACACAGAGCTCGCGCGCGGATGTGAGATCGCCGCCGGCGATGCGAACACCCGTTGCGCGCGCGGCGTCGCCCAACCCATCGGCAAGATCGGGAATGTCGGCGAGCCACGCGTCGGGAATGGATAGCGACACGAGCATCGCGAGCGGCGCGGCGGCCATCGCCGCGAGATCGCTGAGTGCCGCCGCCGCGACTCGCCATCCGATTTCTCGTGGCGTGAGCCACTCGCGACGAAAGTGAACGCCATCCACGGCGCTGTCGGCGCTGGCCACGAGCTGTTGTCCGGCGGGTACGTCGAGCAGCGCAGCGTCATCACCGATGCCGCGCGCCGTATCGCCCCATCGATCCTCGAGGGTGCGCACGAGGTCGAACTCCTTCCCCGGACCGAGCGTCGTGTCGTCGCTCATTCGGATGGCAAGCTAACGCGGCAGCACCGTCGAAGCACGGGTTCAAGAAGGCCAAGTCCCCTCTCAAGTCCGTCGAGCCGACCGGGCATCTACGCTCATGAAGAAACGGACAAAGCACTGACGACACGGTCAAAGCACGAACGAGAGAAGGGCACAAGGGCCATACGTTAGGCGTCAATTCATCTGAATACCCGAGCGGTCCGGGCGACATTGTGACTCTCGTTTTCGTCGGTGCTTTGGCCGCTTTGTCAGTGCTTTGTCCGTTTCTTCTTGAGCGTAGATGCCAGCGCAACGAGCGAAGCATCGGCTACCTTGGTTAGTTCGTCGCGCGCGGTGCGCCTCTTGCTATTTGGTAGGCGCGGGATTTTTCCGCACGCAGGATCGACTCATCCGGAGGCCGTATGCGACTCGCACGCCGGCGGTACACCGAACTCTTACCCCTAGTGATTGCTTGCGCCGCGCTGATTGCATGCAAAGGCAAAGAAGGTGCGTCGACGGCCGACACGACCTCAGCAGCGGCGCCTGCGGCGAAGACTGACACATCATCTGCCGCCGCGGCCCCTGCCGCACCGGCCGCGACAACGCTGTCGGATGCGAACATCGTCGCCCTGCTCGATGAAGTGAACATGGCGGACAGTTCGCTCGGAGCCGCTGCACTTCCGAAAGCAACGAGCTCGCAAGTGAAGTCGTTCGCCAAGCTGATGATGGGCGAGCATCACGCGTTGCGTGTGCAGGGACAGCAACTCGCCAAGGCGCAGAAAATTACTCCGGAGATGCCGACCAGCGATCCCTTCACGAGCGCGGTGCAGGCCGAGCAATCGGCTCTCGGTTCGGCCGCCAAGGGTCATGCCTTCGATTCGACGTACATTGCCAACGAGGCAGGCATTCACCAGGCGGTGATCAGTTGGGCGGGCACCGCGGAGAGTCAGGCGCAGAACCAGGCGCTCAAAGATTTGATCAAGGCCGCGGGGCCGGTCTTACAGAAACATCTCGATCGCGCGCAGGCGATCCAGAAGGCGTTAGAGCGGACAACGCACTGACAAAGCCTGAGAGCGGACACGGCAGGACAACGCCGGACAGAGCCGGATGGTCCGCTCTCTGTCCGGCTTTGTCTGGCGTTGTCCGCCCTTACGTGTCCGCCTTATTTCATCGTGATCGGGACCGTCCAGACGAACGTGTCCCACGCGATCTTCATCTCGCCGCCGTTGCCGTTCGTGGGCGCGATGTTGATCGTGAAATTTTCCTGCGGCGAAGACGCGGTCGACGCCTTCATTGGCACGCGCGCGACGTTGCGCGTCGAATCGTAGTTCGTGCCCCATTGGCCGTACTGGCCGTTCACGATCAGGTCCACGCTGCCGTCTTTCTTGGGTTCGGTCCACAGGCTGTAGCTGCCGGCGGGAACCGATGTGCCGCCGATGTCGAATCCATCATCGGTGACGAGCACCGTCGCCTGGTTCGCGCCGGTGCGCCACACCTGGCCGAACGGGACTACGTTGCCGAGGATGGTGCGGTTGCGGCGCCGCGGACTGCTGTACAGCACGACGACGAGCTTCCCGCCTAACGTCGCCTTCTCGGTGACGCTCGGCGACGCGATGCCGAGGCCCTTCCCGGACTTGTCGTCGGACGCGAACTGTTTGGCCACCTTCTGCGGATCGATGTAGGCGGTGCGCTGGGTCTTCGTTTTTTCCGTCGTCTGGTCCGCATCGGCGCTCACGATCTGCCCCGAGTCATCGAGCGTGAGGTGCGTCCACGCGATGCGGAAATAGTCGGCGTCGATCGTGGTCGGCGAGCGCCGCACGAAATCGCGCTTCACGGTCCGACCGGACTGCATGTCGATGGACGGGATGGTCGCCGAGTCGAACTTCGCGCCCAGCTGAGCGAACAGCACCTCGTAGACGCCGAGCGATGAGTACAAGCCGTAGGACGACCCGAAGCCCGTCATGAATTGCGGGTACGCGTTCTTCTCGACGGCGCGGACGAACTGCGAGTGCATGCCGGCCGAGTCGACGTCGACGCGGAGGGAATCGCCGACGTAATTGAGCGTCACGTGTCGAGGGGCCACGTTGGCGGCGCTCACGGGCTTCACGTCGACCACGGACTTGGTGATGTTGCCGCTGCTTCCGAGATCCAGCTCGTAATGGCAGATCACCGTGCCGGGAACGCGCACGACCATGTCGCCGTCGAGTTTGGTGGCAGTGCGCGTGAAGCTTTCGATCACCACCGTGTCACGGCCCAGCGTGGTGACGAAGCTGGCGTGCTCGTTAGGCGGCGCCGTTGGGCGACCGGCGAGCGCGAGGAGCACAGCAGGGATACTGACCAGGGATGGGCGCATAGGCGATATCGTTGAGGGTTGAAGCAAAAGCGCTGGCAACTATTGGACGATGCGCCGCAATTCGTCTGCTGTCTACTGCGTAGCCCGCGTCGGCCTTCGAAGGTGGAAGGCGGACAGGGAGACCAGCCGACCTCTCGCGAATCCGCGTCCGCAGACCATGAAAGCCTCACGACTGTGCGAGCGGAGCCAGAGCCGTCACTTCATCTTTCACGAAATTCCCGGAAGACCCTGTTTTTCAAAGGCGGATTCAATCGGTGCGTGCAACGCTTGCCATCGACTGACCTGGCGACGAGGCTCCATCTCCCGCGGGCAACTTCCCGTGGTCCGTCATTCGTTGTTCGTTTCGTGCGTTCCTACCCGTGGTCCGTCGTTCGGGGTGCGTCATCCGGCGACGGCCGTGGCCGGCTTCTCAGTCGCATCATGGTGTGCGACGCACTGGCCACGAACAACGGCGGACGGACGACGGGTAGGACAACACGAAACGAACTACGCATGACGGACCACGGGGAGGCCGCACCCGTTGCATTGACCGGTTGAACCGGCCAGCGATATCCCGCGGCGCGTCGTACAGTCGGACTCATTTCAACTGCGAA
>DASVAC010000264.1:0-25153 GCA_036376535.1 Gemmatimonadaceae bacterium
GCGTTCCACGCCGACACGTAGGTGAGCGATGACTCCGTGCCGACGAATCGTGCCAGAGCCCGCTCGAGATCGCGGTGCACGGTGAACGTGCCGCAGATGAACCGCACGCTGCCCGTGCCCGCGCCAAACGTGTCGAGCGCGTCCTTGCCGCCAGCGACCACCGACGGTTCCGCGGCCAATCCCAGATAGTTGTTGGACGACAGGATGAGCACGTCGCCTCGCCCTTCCATGCGGACGTGTGCGGCCTGCGGCGACTCGAGGTAGTTGAGCCGCTTGTACACGCCGTCGCGCTTGAACGCATCGAGGGCGCTGTTCAGTTGCGTGGCAAAATTCGAATTCACGGCAGGATCGGAAAAGGGAAGGGTGCGCTCGTTAGGCGATCTCGAAGATCACCTTGCCGGCCTCGCCGCTCTTGATCGCGTGGATGGCCTCGTCGGCGCACTCGAGCGGGAACCGATGCGTGATCACCGGCGTCGGGTCGAATTCGTGCGAGCGCAAGAACCGCGTCATCTGGATCCAGGTTTCGTACATGCGGCGGCCCGTCACGCCGTACACCGTCACACCCTTGAAGATCATCTCGGTCGCGAAATCGAATTGCATCGGCTTGGCCGGTACGCCGAGCATCTGCACGCGACCCGCGGGCCGCACGAGCGCGAACGCCTGGTGAATCGCCGACGGCACACCCGACATCTCCAACACCACGTCCACGCCCAACCCGTCGGTGTGCTGCTTCACGGTTGTCTCGACGTCGTTCGGGTGCACGACATCATCGGCGCCCATGCGCTTGGCTAATGCGAGCCGCGTCTCGTTCACATCGGATGCGATGATCCGCGACGCACCCGCGGCGTGACAGATGCCGACCGCGAAAATCCCGATCGGGCCGCAACCCGTGATGAGCACGGTCGCGCCCGGAATCTCGGCCGTGAGCGCGGTGTGAAAGGCATTGCCCATCGGATCGTGAATGCCGCCTAAGTCGAACGAGATGTCGTCATCCAGATGCCACACGTTGGTCGCGGGCATCGCGATGTATTCCGCGAAGCACCCGTCGCGATCAACGCCGATCACTTTCGTGTAGGGACATGCGTGCGCATTGCCGGTTCGGCAGAGCAGACAGCGTCCGTCCACGATGTGTCCTTCGGCCGTCACCCGATCGCCGACGTGGACATCCTTGACCAACGAGCCGACCTGCGCGACATCGCCGGCGAACTCGTGACCGACGACGAATGGTGGATGACACCGTCCACGCGCCCAATCATCCCACTCGTAGATGTGAACGTCGGTGCCGCACACGCCCGCGCGACGCACGCGAATCAATACCTCGTCGTCGCGAATCGTCGGTTCGGGCACATTCTTCAGTTTGAATCCGGGGGCTGCAGTCTCTTTGACAAGCGCTTTCACGCGATCTATTGCTCCAATCGATAGTCAGGTAGCGTCTTCACACGGCCGCGGCATCCGTCGCCGCGCCGGGAAAGCTGTCGCTGCACGGCGGACGACGCCAGGGGAATTGACGGTGCGCGGCGCACGCGACGCTCAGAACACCGTGCCGATCTGCCCGCCATCCACGGCGATCGCCGTTCCCGTCACGAAGCTCGCGCGCTCCGACGCGAGAAATGCGACCACGGATGCGAGCTCGCCCGGATGTCCCGAGCGCCCGATCGGAATCGCACGGCGCCGGTCGGCGAGCACTTCATCGAGCGAGCGATCTTCGCGCCGCGCGCGCCCCGCTGCCAGCGAGATCGCGCGATCCGTGTCGAAGTGTCCGGTGAGAACCGTGTTCACCAACACGTTGTCCTTCGCACAATCGGTGGCCAACGTTTTGGCGAAGCCCGCGAGTCCCGCGCGCGCGGTATTCGATAGGACCAACGATGCAATCGGCTGCTTTGCCGCGGTGGACGTGAGATAGATGATGCGCCCCCACTGACGACGTCGCATGCCGGACACCACCTGATACGTAAGGCGAATCGACGCGAACAAGTTGAGCTCGATCGCCGCGCGATACTGTTCTTCGGTTGTGTCTTCGATGTCGGTTGCGGGAGGTCCGCCAGCATTCGCGACGAGAATGTCGATCGGACCGAGCGTCGCTTTTGCTTCCTTCACTGCCGCGATGATCGCCGGTCCATCGGTGACGTCCGCCGTCAACGGAAGGACACGTCGGCGCGATTCGGCGGCAATCTCGCTCGCGGCGCGCGTCAGCGTCTCGCTGCGCCGCCCAACGATACCAACCGATGCGCCTTCCATTGCCAGCTCTCGCGCGACGGCGCGGCCGAGCCCGCTCGATGCGCCCGTGACAAGCGCGACTCTTCCCTCCAATCCGAGATCCACTCGGCCTCCCTGCGCGCGGTATGATGCTCTGTAATACTACAGAACTGCGCGCGACGAAACCGCCGTCAGCCCAGGCCGAGCATTCGCGCGACGCGCGCCGCCGCATGCTCGCCGCTCGCGACGGCGCCTTCGATGAGCGGCGTGGTGAGATAGTCGCCTGCGAGCGCGATGGGCAGCGGGATGGCGTCGGCCAGTGCGGTGCCGCGCGCGCGATCGCGCACGAATCCGACGTACGGGATTGGCGAGCCGGGCTCGAATCGATACACACGTGCGCGCGTGACGTGGTCGTGCACTTGAGGCACGAGCGCCTCGACCTCGGGCAGCATTTTGTTGGCGATCGATTCGGGTGACGCCAAACGCAGCACGTCGAGCGATGCGGGCGTTGGCCACGCGAGCACCGCATCTCGATCGACTCGCACGGCGTGCTTCGCGCCGTGCACGACGCACGCGCTCACCATGCGCGCGGTACGCACGTCTTGGAACACGCCGAATGCGTCGTGTGGCGGCACAGTGTCGAGCGCCAGGGCTAACGTGAGCGTGTCGCGCATCGGAATCGCGGCGAGCCATCGCGCGAGCGCGTCATCGGGAGCCAGATGCGGCGCGAGCAGCACGTGCGCCGCGCGCGGGTCCGTCGCGATCACGGCGCCACTCGCCTCCCATGTGCGCCCTGATGCATCGCGAACGGACACGCGCGTCGCGCGTTCACCGGCGTCGCGCTCGACATCCAGCGCAATGGCGCGCGTGTCGTGCACGACCTCGATGTCGCCGAGTGCGCTGCCCAACGCGGCCGACCACCCGTTGATGGGCGCCAGGGTGTCACCTTCGCTGCCGTATCGCCCGAGCGTCAAATAGAACGCGAGCGATACGTCGGACGCCGCGAGATTGTAGAATCCATTGCACGGCGGCTCGGCGAGCGTGTCGGCGGCAGCCGAGCCGATGCGACGTTCGATGAACGCGCGCACGCTCTCAGTGTCCAACGACGCCGGCGTCCGCGCCCCCGACGCATCGAGCGCGTCGTGATGGCGCGCGAGCAACGGCAGCAGATGCGTCGCCAATCGGACTTTGTCGAGCGCGCTCAGTCCGCTGAACGAGAGCAGACTGCGCAGCGATCCGAATCGCAGCGGAAGGCGCTCATCGCCGCGGACGACGATGTCGTGCGCGGTGTCGCGCTCCAGTTGGGCGCCGACCAACCGAACGGTGCGCGCGAATCCGCCGGTGATGAGCTGCGCGCCCGTGTCGATCGGCAAATCGTCCAACGCATCGCTGCGTGCGCGTCCGCCGAGCGTTGGACGCGCCTCGATGAGCGTGATGCGCGCACCGCGTGCACGAAGCGACACGGCTGCTGCGACGCCGGCGAATCCACCGCCGATGACGACGACGCGCACATCCGTCATCGTGCGCAGTCATCCATGCGTGACGCACGAATCGTGCGACGAATTGCAAATGCGCTATTGCGTGTGATTTTCATCGTTCCTATATTCGCGCAAGGGCCGCGAGCCGCACGCAGTAATCTCTCATCGAGGTTCGTGAGTGGCGCGAATAATACTTCGATTCCGCAGTCACACATTGCAGCAGCCGGTCGCCAACATCTTCGTGAGTGGCGCACCGATGCAGCCCCCGCGGTCGCCGCGGCTCTCGCGGCCCTCGCGGCCCTCGCGGCCCTCGCGGTCCCCGTCTCACTCAACGTTTCGTTCCCGCCCCATCGTCAATTGTCGCCGCGCCGGCGTCCGTCGGCGCGGCGTTCTTCTATCGCGTGCATCCGCGTTCGTGTCGATCCGCGGGTTGCATGTGTCGTGCGCGACGTCGTGTATCGGTAACATCGCAGGCGTGACGGTCGTCGATGGACAACGTGCGCTCCTAACGCGACGCCGCGCGATGCACGCGCGTGTCGTCGCCCGCGAGATGCACGCAACATCGGAATCGATCACCGTTCGCGGTTCGTGCTGACACGTTGCACGATGTCAAATGCGTCGACCTCGTCATCGAGGTCGTTCGAGCGTGCGGCAGGTGCTCACGCACTTGCGCACATCGCCGCCGGTCCACCGGGGGATCGGTCGGCACTAAAACTCCTTGAGTGGAGATGAACCCATGGCAACGCGGAAGAAAGGCGCCAGAAAGAAGTCCGCTCGCAAGGGCGGTCGGAAAAAGACCGCTCGGAAGGCCGCGAAGAAGCGGAAGTAGCCAGTTAGTCGTAGCAGTTGAGAACAACAAAAGAGGCCGGCGTGAACCGCCGGCCTTCTTTTTCGTACCACCGCAGCTACATCAGCTCGATCGAGCGAGCCCGAATCCTCAGGCTGCCCGCGGTGCCTTGCCCGCCGTGTCGCGCTCCGGCGCTGGTCCCCACATGTACGCCCAGAATGCAGGTGTCGGCTCGTCCCGTTTTCCGTTCGAGATGACGATGCCTACCGGCTCGACACTCATCTTATCGTCGTTGTGCCCGTCATTCTTTGCAGCCATCGATCTACCCTCGTTGATTGACCCGCGACATGCGCGGGACAATGGCCGCAAAGCAGCGTATGTGCCACGTTCGCCGCGTGGCTTCAACTCACTGTTAGGCAAGCACTTGGACAAAAAAATGACCCCCGGCGCGGGAGCCCATCGACGCGGAATGACACGTCACCCAAAACGCGCTTCGTGTCGAAACGCTACGCGACTTCCTTCCGCGCGAGGAAGGTCTCAGCTGTGTATCCCATGCCCAACCCGCCCCGCTCGACCGTGATGTGCCAGCCCCGATAGCGGTCGCGCAGCTCCTCTAATGGTAGGGCTTCGCCTCCAACGGATCCCTCGACTACGTGAACACCACCTGCTGTGGTCGCTTTCTGGAGCAACTCGATCGCGCGAGCCCGTTCCACCGTGGATAATCCGCTCAGCGCCGCCGCGGCGACGACCACTGCATTGAGCGGACGGTCGGGCGACCAATTGGCCAGGTCTTCACCCACACACCGAACTCGGCTCGTGAGACCGACTTCCGCCGCTGCGTTCAAGACTCGCTCGAGCACATCTTCGGTGGTGTCGACGGCGGTCACCGCGCATCCGTTCGCGGCCAGGTAGATCGCGGGACCCTCGGCGCTCACTCCCGCGACGAGCACGTGGCCTTCGGACACCGCAAGCGCTGCTCGCGCCAGCGCGGAGTCGGCGCGGAATCCCCATCGCTCGGGGCGACTGAACTCTTTGAGCGCCTTGAGCCTACGCTTGCGCCACGTCGCGAACGACGGCAGGCGCAACCGACCTTGAATGATGCGATCGACTTCGGCGCAGAGCAGGATTTCGGTCAGCGCCAACTGGGGCTGGGACTGCAAGGCAGCCACTGCATCGTCGCCGATCTTGAGGATCGCGCTGCGAGGAATGGATTCCTTGTAGTTCTCGATTTCCCGCTCGACGAACAGCTCGTACTCGTATCTGAGGGAGCGTGGTCGTTGACTCATTTTGGCGCAGTCGCGGGCGACGAGTGGAATGTGTACCTAAAGTAGAACTTTGTCCGTAGCGCGCAAGTCCCTATGCGGGTTCGATGTGGACAGTGACGCTTGATGCACCAAGTTCAGTGTGCAGTCTTCCCTCCACTGCGTCGGACACACGATGAGCGGCTTCCACGGACATGTTTCGGTCGACGCCAATGGTCACCTCCACGAGGAGCACACCCGATGCCATGGCCCTCGACCGCACCGATCGGACGTCGACCACGCCCGGTACCGCACTCAGGAGTTGGCGGATCTCGCGCGCGTCGATGGCTCGCTCATCCACTAGCACGGGCACGCTGCGGCGGACGATCTCGAACCCGTTCCGGGCGATGACGATGGCGACGGCAATGGCGAGGAACGGGTCGACGATGCCCCACCCGTGCCGCGTGAGCGCCAGCGAGGCCAGGGCGGCACCCGTGACATACACGTCGCTCCGCGTATGCGCGGCGTCGGCTAACAGAAACGCGCTCTGGAGACGCTCGCCGCGGCGCCGTTCGTACCACACGACGAGCACGTTCACGACCATGGTGCTCGCGATGAGCGCGAGCTGCAGAATGCTGGCTACGTTAGGAATCTCGCCGCTCACGGCGTCGTGCACGCCTTGGCGCAGGAGCTCGAAGCACGTGATCGACAGGAATCCGACGATGGCGAGTGCGCCTAACGTCTCGAATTTCTGATGGCCGTAGGGATGTTCTTCATCGGGTGCGCGCGACGCGACGCCCACGAGCACGATGCCGAGCACGTTGTTGAAGAGATCGAGCCCGGACTCCAGCGCGGCGCCGAGCACCGAGAGGGCGCGCGTGTGCACGCCCACCGTGATCTTGACCACGACGACGAGCAGGTTGAGCGCGAGGATGACGAGCAGCGTGTTCCGGACCGCGGGTGCGCGCGCCGAGCGAGGTCCGGGACCTGGTGGGGGCGACGTGGCGCGCGCAGGGCTGTGCACGAAACAAGAATATGACGTGCCCGGAATCGGAGCCAGGTGGTGCGCGATAGATTCCGGTGTCGCGTCACCATTCGTCGGGCGAGGTCGGGATGCCGGAGTTGCCTGAAGTCGAGCACGCCGCGCGTGTGCTGCGCGTGGCGATTGCCGGTCGCCGCATCGTGCGCGTGCGCGTGCTGCATCCGTCGTTGCGCCGCAAGCTGCCGCCGTCGGCGCAGCGCCGGCTGGCCGGTCGCGTGGTGCAGCACGTCGTGCGCCGCGGCAAGCACCAGGTGCTCCATCTCGACGACGGTGCTGCGTTAGTCGCGCATTTCCGCATGACGGGCGACTGGGCCGTCGGCCGGGTGGACGATCCGCGCGAGCGCTACGCGCGCGCCGAGCTCGAGCTGGACGACGGCACGCGCGTGACGCTCGCCGATTCGCGTGCGTTAGCCACGCTTACGCTGGCGGACGACCCGGCCGACGTGCTGCCCGCGCTGGGCCCGGAGCCCGACGACCCGTCGCTCACGCCGGCGTCGCTTGCCGCATCGCTCGCCCGCCGGCGCGGCGCGATCAAACCGGCGTTGCTCGACCAGCGAATCATCGCGGGCGTCGGCAACATCTACGCCGCCGAAGCGCTCTGGCGCGCGCGCATCGACCCGCGCGCGCCGGCACGCTCGTTAGGCGCGGCGCGCCTCGGGCGGCTCATCGGCGCAATCCGCACCGTGCTGCGCCGCGCGCCGGCGGGCCGGTACCAGACCGACGTGTCGGTGTCACGATGGAACGTCTACGACCGCGAAGGCCTGACGTGTCGCCGGTGCGGGGGAACGGTGAAGCGCATCGTGCAGGCCGGGCGGTCGACCTACTTCTGTCCGAAGTGCCAGATCTGATCGCGAGGCGCTAATCCGCGTGGTGGGCTTCCTCGCTCTGGGGAACGCGGATTGTGCGGATCCAACGGATCGCGCGGATCTCTCGGCTGCCGCGGCCGGGGCATCGCGGCCAGCCGGCACCAACGCACGGGGTTCAAAGGCGGATTCAATCGGTGCGTGCAACAGGTTTGCAACGGTTGCCATCTACTGACCTGGCGACGAGGCTCCATCTCCCGCGGGCAACTTCCCGTGGTCCGTCATTCGTTGTTCGTTTCGGGCTTTCCTACCCGTGGTCCGTCGTTCGGGGTGCGTCATCCGGCGACGGCCGTGGCTGGCTTCTCAGTCGCATCATATTTTGCGACGCACTGGTCACGAACAACGACGGACGGACGACGGGTAGGAAAACACGACACGAACTACGAATGACGGACCACGGGGAGGCCGCACCCGTTGCATTGACCGGTTGAACCGGCCTTCGAGCCCCCGTCAGAGATGCCGACAGCCGGCGACGTGCTACCCGTCGCGACGGAGCGATTCGCACGATCCGTTGAATCCGCCCAATCCGCGTTTCCCAGAGCGAGGAAGCTCACCACCCAGGTCCCTTGGTGCTAACGGCGATTCCGACGCGCATCGCTATTCTGCTGCGATGACCGCCGCCTTGATGTATCCGGTCTCCGGAATCGTCAGCACCTCCGGATGGTCCAACGGCTGGCCGAGGAATTGGCGCAGTGTCATGCGGCGCCCGCTGTCCGCAGCGGCGCGCGCGAGCGTCTCGAGGAACAACGCCTTCGAGACATGGAAGCTGCAGCTCGCGGTGAAGAGAATGCCGCCGGACGACAGGAGACGCATCGCGCGCAGGTTGATCTCCTTGTAGCCGCGCAGCGCCGACGCTAGCGCGCCGCGCGTTTTCGCAAACGCGGGCGGATCGAGCACGATCGTGTCGTAGCGCTCCCCGCGCGACTCGGCGTCGCGCAGGAAATCGAACACGTCGGCCTCCACAAAGTCGATCGTGTCGATCGCATTGCGCGCGGCGTTCTCGCGGGCGCGGGCGAGCGCGGCGAGCGAGCTGTCGACCGCCGTCACGCGATCGGCGCGTTGGGCCAGGTGCAGCGCGAACGAGCCGTGATAGCTGAAGCAGTCGAGGGCGCGGCCGCGCGCCAGCTCGCCGGCGAGCACGCGGTTCTCCCGTTGGTCGAGAAACGCGCCGGTCTTCTGTCCGTCCCACGGCGCGGCGAGATAGCGCACACCGTGCTCGCGGATCTCGATCTCGCGCGGCACGTCGCCCACGAGCAGCGTGGTCTCGCGCGTCAGGCCTTCCTTCGTCCGCACGGCGGCGTCGTTGCGCGCCAGCACGCCCGCCGGCGCGAACAGCTCGACCAACGCGCCCACGATGGGTGCACGGAACGCCTCGAGGCCGGCGCTCAGCAGTTGGATCACGAGCCATTGACCGTAGCGGTCCACCACCAGCGACGGACACCCATCCGCCTCGGCGTGCACGACCCGCCAGGCCGATGTGTCGTCGCCTAACGATGCGCGCCGAGCGGCGCTGGCGCGGAGCCGATCGCGCCACCACGCGGCGTCGATCACGGCGTCGGGGCGCGCGTCGAGCAGACGGAGCGAGATCTCCGATGCGGGACTCCAGAGCGCCCAGCCTAACGGACGGCGCGCGGCGTCCCGCACCAGCACCGCGCCGGCCGGGACATCCGGCCGGCGCGTCACATCGCTGCGATAGATCCAGGGATGGCCGCTCGCCCAGCGATGCGCTCCCTTGCGCGACACCACGGCATCGGCGCTCACTGCCCGGTCGTCGCCGCCGTTCCACCCGCGGCCAGCACCAGGCGCCGCAGCTGCGGGATGATCGCCAGCCGCATGAGCCCGCGCGGCGCGGCCAGCGAGTCCAACTGCGCCAACCGGCCGGACGTCCACGTGCCGGCCGGCGCCTGACCGCCGCCCAGATAGCGGAGCGCGTCGGCGCCGATCGCGCCCGCGGTCGCGAGCGCCGCGGCCGCGCTGTCGGCGTCCGTTAGGAGCGGCGCGCGCGCACGCAACGTCGCGATCTCGGGTGCGAGCGCCTGCCAGTGCGCGAACAGCGTCGTCAACGAATCGCGCAGACCAGGGCCGCGCGACGGATCGCGGAACAACGTGTCGAGCAGCGCCGACAACGCCCGCCCGCCTGCCGCGTCCGGCGTCACGATGTCGCCGGGCTCCACGAGCGGCGTGAACGCCGTTGGGCGGCGCGTATGCATACGTTGGCCAAGACTCACCGGTTCCACGACGCGTTGCAGCGCGCGCAGCGGCGCGATCCGATCCGTTTGCGCGATCAGTCGCCACATGGCGTCCGGTCCCGAGAGATGATGCACGCCGACATCCGCCAACTCCACGCTCACGCCCGCAAGGCGCCGATACATGTCGTTCGGGTTCACGACCGTCGCCGGCGACCACAACCGCTCGGCGATCGCCGCGGTGCGCGGCCAGATGCGCGAGTCGATCGTCTCCGGGGTCACCAGCTCACCCCACATGCACGCCTCTCCGCCTAACACACGCGCTGCCTGCGCACTGTCCAGGTTCGAGCCCGACGGAATCGGATCCACCGCATAGTGCTGGCCCGCGCTCGACATCGCGTCCAAATAGTAGCCGGCCGAGAGAATGCCCGAGTAGCCCTGCGCCGCCGCGGTAAACAGCGAGCCCTGGCCGCGCCACGATTGCACGACCACGTCGTGCGGAAGATCGGGATGCAGAATCTCATCCCAACCGACGACGCGCTTGTGTTGGGCGGCGAGAATGCGCGACAGCCGTCGGTTGAAGTACGCCTGCAGCGCGCCGAAATCTTTCAGCTTGTGGCGCCGCATGAATCGATGAATCGCGGTGTTCGACTCCCACGCGCGCGAATCCACTTCGTCGCCGCCAATGTGCCAGTACTTGTCGGGAAAGAGCGGCGCCATCTCCTCGACGAAGCGCGTAATGAACCGATAGACCGATTCGCGCGTCGGGTCGAATGCGCCGGCCGTGAAGTTGTAATCGGTGGGCAGTGTGTACGGGCCGGGCGAGCTCGCGAGCGACGGATAGCCGACGAACCAACTGATCGAGTGGCCCGGCATGTCGAATTCCGGCACGACGCGAATGCCGCGATCGCGTGCGTACGCGACGATCTCGCGCACCTGCGCTTGCGTGTAGTACGAACCGCCCGACCCGAGATTCTGCAGCCTCGGATACCGCTTGCTCTCGACGCGAAATCCCTGGTCGTCGCTCAAATGCCAGTGCAGCACGTTCAACTTGACGGCGGCCATGGCGTCGAGGTTGCGCTCGATCACGTCGACGGGCTCGAAGTGCCGCGACACATCAATGAGCAGTCCGCGCCACTTGAACCGCGGGCGGTCGGCGATGTGCGCGAGCGGAATCGTGTACCCGGAACCCGAGCCCGTCACCAACTGCTGAAATGTCTCCAGTCCCCGCAGTGCGCCGACGACTGTGGGCGCACGGAGCACGGCGCGGAAAGTCGTCACGTCCAACGTGTACGATTCATCTTCGTTTACCGACTGCACCGTTTGGCCCGGGCCGCGCACGTCGATCACGAGTGTGCCTAACAATGAGTCGCGGGCGATGGCGCGTGAGATCGGAAGCCCGGTCTTGCGCGCGAGGCGCGTGATGGCGCGATCGGCGGCGCGTTCCAGGCGGCCATCCTTGAAGCGCGGCACCGCCACGCGGAACGACGCGGTGAGCGCGAGGCGCCCGCCCGAGTCGATGTGAATCGACGCCGGCATCGGCATGAGCGACAACTGCGCCAACGCGGTCGAGTCGAACGATTGCGCGGCGACAAGGGAGGGCGCCGCGGCCATCGCGAGTGCGAAGCCGAGCGAGAGGGGGAAAGACGGGCGCATGAAACAGCGACGTGAAGGGAGACGAGAGGCGAGACGGTCCGGCGGGATGCGCGACACGAGTCCATGCCCACCGTGATGACGATCGGAGGGCGATGTGGATTGCGCGCTGCGAGCAGAAGCTGACGTAGTGGCGTGCTGGTGGGGTAGACGCCGGAAAGTGGCGCGATGTGCGCGCCTCGCGCAATGGCGCGCGGCGGGTGCACCGGGTCACGCTGGGGATTAGGCGGTAAGGGTTAACTGCACGTGAGCATCGTCAGGTGGAGAAGTCCTCATCGTCGCCCGTACGCTCGTGGTGAGCTTCTTCGCTCTTTAGACACGGATAAACTCTGATAACTGCACGGATCAGAGCGGATCGCTCGGCTGCTCGGCGCACAGCGCGTCCACTATAGTCAGAACAGATCGGTTCATGGGCAGACGGCTAGTTGTACGTTCTGCGACTGGGTGATCGCCGTCGCACGCTGTCACCAACAATGAACACGACGTGCCGCGACGTCCTCGCCGCCGCAGCCGAGCGATCCGCTCTGATCCGTGCAGTTATCAGATTTTATCCGTGTCTAAAGAGCGAAGAAGCCCACCACGCGCGTACGGGCGCCGATGAGAATGCACCGATCAGCGTCCGATCGCCGCGCGAATGGCTCGTGCCGCTTGTTCGACGTCGCGCGCGCTGAAGATGGCGCGAATCGCGGCGATGCCGGTTGCGCCGGCTTGGAGAGCAGCGGCCGCATTGGTCGCGTCGATGCCGCCAATCGCCACTGCTGGTCGCTTCGCGCGCACGACCAGCTCGGCGAGGCCTTCGGTCCCGATCGCGGTGCCGGCGTCGTGCTTGGAGTCCGTCGTGTACACGGGTCCGATGCCCACGTAGTCTGCATCCGCCGCGAAAGGTATTTCGGCCTCGGTGCCGACGCTCGCGCCGATGATGAAACCGCTCGGCACTACGCGTCTGAGCGCCGACGGCGGCACATCTTCCGCTCCGACGTGCACGCCCGCGGCGCCGGCGGCGATGGCGACATCCGCGCGATCATTCACGATGAGCGGCACATCGTGCGGCAGCGATGCGATGAGTGCGCGCGCCACTTCCACCAACGTTCGGGCATCCGCATCTTTGAGTCGCAACTGGATCATCGTCGCACCGCCGCGCGCCGCGGCTTGCGCGCGGGCGATGACATCGGCCGGGTCGCCGCGCATGTCGTCGGTGATGGCGACCAGCGTGAGTTTCTCAGGAGCAAGCATGGATGTCCCTGGCAGGTGAGCGACACTTCGGCGCGCTGCGCGGCGCCACGACGATCGAGCACGATGACCCGGCCCACGTCCGTGACGCCACCCGCGAGCTGCTCGAGCGGATGGTCGCCACGAACAAGATAGCGGTTTCCGACATCATCAGTGTCGTATTCACCGTATCCCACGACATCACGAGCGAGTTTCCGGCGCGTGCCGCGCGCGACCTCGGGTGGGTGGACGTGCCGCTCCTCTGCGCGACGGAAATCCCCGTGCGGGGCGCCGTGGCGCACTGCATCCGCGTGCTCATTCATCTGGAGTCGGCGCGCCCGCGGAGCGAGCTGCGTCCGGTGTATCTGCGCGGGGCCGCGCACCTCCGCGACTAACGGAAGCGCGTCGCCTACCTGCCGCTGCTGTGCTCCCGGCGGATCTCCGCCTTGGCGGCCTTGTGCTCCTTGAACGTCGTCCGGAATTCGTGGTGCCCGTCGGTGTCGGCCACGAAATAGAGGTACGGCACCGAGGCGGGAAAGAGCGCGGCTTCGATGCTCGCGCGTCCCGGCGACGCGATCGGACCCGGCGGCAGCCCGGGATGGCGATACGTGTTGTACGGCGACTCGACCTCGAGGTCGTGATACGTCACGCGGTCGTGGTGTTCGCCTAACGCGTACTGCACCGTCGGATCGGCCTGCAGCGGCATCTGCGCCTTGAGCCGGTTGTGATACACGGCGGCGATCACCGGGCGCTCTTCGGGCAGCCGCGCTTCTTTTTCCACGATCGATGCCAGCGTGATGATGTCGTTGCGGCTCATCGCGAGTTGCTGCAGCCGGTCGTCCCACTTCGGATCCCAGACTTGCTCGAAGCGGTGCACCATCTCGCGCACCGCGGCGCGCGGCGCCGTGCCGTAGGCGAACACGTACGTGTCGGGGAACAGGTAGCCCTCGAGCGTCGGCGTCGGCACGTCGAGCTCGCGCAGCAGCGAGGTGTCGCGCATGGCCGCTTCCACCGAGTCCGCCGGCGCGCCGAGCGCCGTCGTCAACGCCGGGACGATCTCGCGCAGGGACCAGCCTTCGGGGATCGTTAGGCGGCGCTCGAGACCCTGTCCTTCGTGCAACGCTTGCACGAGCGCGCTCCACCCCATGTCGCGCTGCAGTCCGTACGTGCCGGCTTTGATGTCGCGGTCACGCCCGGTGAGCTGCGCGTACAACCGGAACAGTCGCGGTGTTTCGACGAGGCCGGCGCGATGCAGCGAGTCCGTGGCCACGCGAAACGTCGCGCCGGGCGGAATCGTGACGTGCACAATGGCGCCGTGCGGCGACCCGGCGCACGCGGCGAGCCCAACGAAGAGCACGCCCGCGCCAAGGCGTCGCGCCTCAGCCCACCATGTGCAACGCATGTTGAAGCAGGATTGTCGCGGCAAGCGCATCAACATCCCCCTTCCGGCCACGCGTCGAGCCCTGCATGTCGCGGATGGCGCGCAGCGCCGCCGCGGTGGAGTACCGCTCATCGACGAGTGAAACCGGCCATCCGGTACGCCGTTCGAGCTCGACGGCCACGCGCCGGACCTCCTGGCTGCGCGGCGTTTCGTCGCCATTGTCGTCGAGGGGAAGGCCGAGGACGACTGCCACCGCCTCCAATTCCGTGCCGCGTCGCACGATTTGCGCGATGGGCGCCCGCTTTCCCGCGCGACGCGTGATGAATCCCGCTGGAGACGCGATGGTTTGTGTGGGATCCGAGATCGCGAGACCAACGCGGCGATCTCCGTAGTCTATCGCCAGGATACGGCCGGGAAGAGGGAAGCTGACCGCTTCGCGGTCCTGCGGGAAGAGGGAAGGGGGCGGCTGGCTCACACTCTCGCCAGCATCGTCACTCTCGTCTGCCGTGTTTTTCCCTCTTCCCTCTTCCCCCTTCCGACTTCCCTCGTTCCGACTCATCCCTGCGCCATCGTCGCGAAAAACTCTTTGTTAGTCTTCGTGCGCTGCATGCGCTGCAACAAGAACTCGATGGATTCAGTGGACGGCATGTCGCCCAGGAAATTGCGCAGCAGGTAGACGCGATTGAGCTCTTCCTGCGACAACAGCAACTCTTCCTTGCGTGTGCCCGAACGCTGAATGTCGATGGCAGGGAAGACGCGACGATCCGCGATCTTGCGATCGAGCACGAGCTCCATGTTGCCCGTGCCCTTGAACTCCTCGAAGATCACTTCGTCCATGCGCGATCCCGTCTCGATGAGCGCGGTCGCGATGATCGTGAGCGATCCGCCTTCATCGATGTTGCGCGCCGCACCGAAGAATCGCTTCGGCTTGTGCAGCGCATGCGCATCCACACCGCCCGAGAGAATCTTGCCCGAGTGCGGCACCACCACGTTGTGCGCGCGCGCGAGCCGCGTGATCGAGTCGAGCAGGATCACGACATCCTTGCCGTGTTCGACTAACCGCTTCGCTTTCTCGATCACCATGTCCGCGACTTGCACGTGGCGATCCGCGGGCTCGTCGAACGTGGAGCTGATCACTTCCGCGTCGACCTGCTCCTGCATGTCGGTCACTTCCTCGGGACGCTCATCGATGAGGAGTACGATGAGCGTGACCTCGGGGTGATTCTCGATCACAGCGTTAGCCATCTTCTGCATCAAGATGGTTTTGCCGGCGCGCGGCGGCGCGACGATCAACCCGCGTTGGCCTTTCCCGATCGGCGCGATGATGTCCACCACGCGCATGCTCAGATCGCCGCTCGTGGTTTCGAGACGCAACCGCTGATCGGGATATCGCGGACGCAGGTTGTCGAACGCGATGCGGTGCTTTGCTTTTTCCGGATCTTCGTTGTTGATGGTCTCGACTTTCAGCAGCGCGAGATATCGTTCGCCTTCTTTCGGCGGACGTACCTGGCCCAAGACCGTGTCACCGGTGCGAAGATCGAATCGCTTGATTTGCGACGGAGAGACGTAGATGTCGTCGGGGCCGTACAGGTAGTTCCAATCCTGGCTGCGAAGGAAGCCGTAGCCTTCGGGCAGGATTTCGAGCACGCCTTCGCCGCGCAACACGATGTCCGAGTCGAGCAAATTCTGCTCGATGCGGAAAATCAGGTCCTGCTTTCGCAGTCCCGAAAAGTTGGAGATATTCAAGCCCTCGGCCATCGTGTGCAGCTCGGCCACGGACTTCTGCTTCAACTCGGCGATATCCACGTACGTCGACTCCGAGGGTGAGGCACGATCACTCGGCGCATCTGCGCGATGCAATCGCCGAGATAATTCGAAGATCCGTCCCCCTCCCCCTCCCGATGAGAACGGGGATAGACTCGATCGTCACGACGATGTGCGCGGAGTGGTAAGGCGAGGAGGCGTGCAGTAGGCGTTGCCAAGGTAACGTCGCCAAAATAGGCGGTCAAGAGTGCCGAATTTCCCTGTTACAGAGTGCTTTGCGTACTGGCGTGTACTCGAGTTGGGAAGCCGCGAGATCGTCGAAGGGCTTGTCAATCCGGAGCACAGTGCACCGTCACCACTGATGTCGTCGTACCTGGCGCATTGGGATGGTTATTACTATTGGCAGCGCGCGCAGGACGGTGACTGGCTGGTGTTGGTGCATGAACGCGTACCGGCGCGCGAGCGATGGTGGTTGCATGCGGCGCACTTCATCGCGGCTGTCCTTACAACATCAGTGGGCGGCGCCATGTTCGCCGGCGTTGTCGATCCCTGGAGCCTCCACACCCTCCTCCACCCGCGGGCCGGCTTCATCTTTTCGCTCCCGCTTCTAGCGATCCTGCTCGCGCACGAATCGGGCCACTATGTGACGGCACGGCGATATCGCGTCGATGCCAGTCCTCCGTACTTCATTCCATTCCCTGCCGCGCTGGATCTGATCGGAACACTCGGCGCATTCATTCGGATCCGCTCGCCCCTGTTCGACCGGCGCACACTGTTCGACGTCGGCGTCGCTGGTCCGTTAGCCGGCATCGTTCTCGCTATCCCCATCCTCTTGCTCGGCCTCCACGGAAGCACCGTGTTGCCGGGCATCGCCTCACCGCAGCCGTTTGCGCACCAGTTCGCGCGCTTCAACGGCGACCCGATTCTCATCGGCGACTCGCTGCTCATGGCAGCCTGCCGCGCGATACTCGGTCTCCACGGACTGGTGGAGCTGAGCCCGCTCGCCGTAGCGGGCTGGGTCGGTATTCTCGTTACGTCGCTCAACCTGCTTCCGTTGGCCCAACTCGACGGTGGGCACGTCTCGTTCGCAATGCATCCGCGCTTGCAACCATTCGTGGCGCGCGCGATGTGGCTCGCGCTGATTCCGCTGGGCTTCGTGTGGAAAGGATGGTGGTTCTGGGCGGTGCTCAGTTTGGCAATCGGTCGCGGAAAGTTGGCGCATCCTCCAGTGATCGCGCCCGATCGCCCGCTCGATGCGAAGCGGCGACTCGTGGGATGGCTTGCGGTTGCGTTGTTCATTCTCACATTCATGCCCCTTCCGATCAGCCCGTGAGTCGTTGGGCCGTGTCTCGCGCAACCCGTGTTCGACTGGAACCACGCGTCTGTGCACGCGGTTACGTTCAAGGGATGTTGCGCGCGGTTTGGGCGTGTACGTCGCGTCCGCTTGCGCCGATGTGAGACCACTACCGGAACTGGATGTGAGTGCATACCGCCACGGCCTCCGCCATCGTTTGGTGGGGCGTCGCTCGATGCGTCGCTTGCTGCTCCCCGTCGTGCTCGTCACGGCAGCGTGTCACCATGCGCCGCCGCCCGCGCCGCCGCCGCCCGAAGTGTCGGTGCTGACCGTGAAGCCCGAGACGGTTCCCGCCGACTTCGAGTACGTTGGGCAAGCTGAAGCGTCGAAGCGCGTGGAGGTGCGCGCGCAGGTGTCGGGTGTGATCATCGCGCGCCCGTACGTCGAGGGCACCGACGTGCAGAAGGGCGCGGTGCTGTTCCAGATCGACCCGACACCTTACGAAGCGGCGCTCCACAGCGCGGAGGCCCAACAAGCGGATGCGCAGGCCCGCTTCGCGAACGCCGAGCGCAACCTCAAGCGCCTCGAGCCGTTGTTAGGCGAGCACGCCGTCGCGCAGAAAGACGTCGACGATGCGCGCACCGAAGACGAACAAGCGCGCGCGGCGGTGAACAACGCGCAGGGCGCCGTCGTCCGAGCGCGCCGGGATTACGACAACACGTTCGTTCGCGCCGAGATCTCGGGGCGCGCGGGGCGCGCGAACCTGGTGCTCGGTGCGTTAGTCAGCGGCCCAACGGACCTCCTGACGACGGTCGAACAGGTCGATCCGGTCTACGTGAACTTCAGCCCGTCGGACCAGGACGTCCTCGCCTGGCGGCGCGGCCTCGCCGACAAATCGCTCGTTGCCGCGCCGGGCACGATGGATGTGCGCGCCACGCTGGCCGACGGCAGCGTCTATCCGATCACGGGCAAGCTCGACTTCGCGGACCTCGCCGTGCAGCAGAACACCGGGACGCTCGCGCTCCGCGCGTCGTTCCGGAATCCGCAGCACACACTGCTGCCCGGCCAGTTCGTGCGCGTGTCGCTGCTCGGGATGAAGCGCGTGGGCGCGATCCTCATTCCGCAGCGCGCGGTGCAACAGAGCATCGGCGGCTCGTTCGTCTACGTCGTCGACTCGAGCAACAAGGTGAGCACGCGTGACGTGAAAGGCGACACGTTCGTGGGCGGCCAGTGGTTGATCAGCAGCGGCTTGAGCGCCGGGGATCGCGTCGTGGTGGACGGCATTCAGAAAATCATGCCGGGTGTTCCCGTGCGCCCCGTCGCCTACGTCCCGCCGCCCGACACGGGACGCGCGGCACGCGGCGATACGGTGTTGGCCGCGCCCCCGGGCACCGCGCTGCGGATCGGCACCCATGACTAACGATCCCGAAGTCAAATACTTTTTTGTCCGCCGCCCCATCTTCGCGGCGGTGATCTCGATCGCCATCGTGTTGCTGGGGATCTTCTCACTGCACTCGCTGCCCATCGACCTGTATCCGCGCATCACGCCGCCCGTGGTGCAGGTCACGGCGGTGTATCCGGGCGCCACGGCGCAGGATGTCGCGAACGCCGTGGCCGCACCGATCGAGCAGCAGTTGTCCGGCATCCCCGGTTTGCTCTACTACAAGTCGTCGAACGCCAGCGACGGCTCGATGAACCTGCAGATCTATTTCGACATTTCGCGCGACCAGGATCTCGCCGCCGTCGACGTGCAGAACCAGATCAAGCTGGCCGAGCCGCAGCTGCCGCAGGAGGTGGTGCGCAACGGCGTCACGGTCAAGAAGGCGCAGACGAACATCCTGATGGCGCTCGCGCTCAGCTCGAGCGACCCGCGCTACGATGCCGGCTACCTGAGCAACTACGCGCAGATCTACGTGCAGGACGAGCTCAAGCGCCTGCCGGGCGTGGGCGACGCGACGACGTTCGGCCAGCTCGATCTCTCGATGCTCCTGAGCCTCGACCCCAACCGCCTCGCGCACCTCGGCCTAACGGTGACCGATGTGGCGAACGCGGTGTCGGAGCAGAACACGACCAACCCCGCGGGCCGCATCGGCCGCGAGCCGTCGCCGCCCGGCACGCAGCTCACCATTCCGGTCACGACGCTGGGCCGCCTAACGGACCCGAAGCAGTACGAGAACATCATCGTGCGCGCCGAGCCCGACGGCTCGATCGTGCGGATCGGCGACGTGGGCCACGTGACGATGGGCCAGCGCGACTACGACCTCGTCGGCCGCCTCGACGGCCACCCGACGGCGCTGATCCTCGTCTACCTGCGCCCCGGCGCGAGCGCCCTCGACGTCGACAAGGCCGTGGTCGCGCGCATGCAGCAGCTCCAGCGCACCTTCCCGCAAGGCATCACCTGGTCGGTGCCGTTCGACACGACCCCGTTCATCACCCAGTCGGTGAAGGAAGTGGTCCAGACGCTCGTCGAAGCGCTGCTGCTCGTGACGGCCGTGGTGTTCATCTTCCTGCAGAGTTGGCGCGCCACGCTCATTCCGTTAGTCGCCGTCCCGGTGTCGCTGCTCGGCGCCTTCTTCGGGATGCAGCTGCTCGGCTTCTCGGTCAACCTGCTCACGCTGTTCGGGCTCGTGCTCGCGATCGGCATTGTCGTCGACGACGCCATCGTCGTCATCGAGAACGTCGACCGCATCATGGCCGCGGAGCACGTGCGCCCGGCGGTCGCGGCGGATCGGGCCATCCGGCAGGTGGCGAGCGCCCTCGTGGCCATCGTGCTCGTCCTGTGCGCCGTGTTCATCCCGGTCGCGTTCGTCGGCGGCATCACGGGCCAGATGTACAAACAGTTCGCGATCACGATCGCGGTCTCGGTCATCATCTCCGGTATCGTCGCGCTCACGCTCACGCCGGCGCTCTGCGCCGTGCTGCTGCGCCACGAGTCGGCCGAGCACCAGCACGGGATCTTCGGCTGGTTCAACCACCGGTTCAGCCGCCTAACGGATCGCTACGTGCAGGGCGTCGAGCACGCGCTCGATCACGCGCGCCCGTGGATCGCCGCGTTCGTCGTGATCCTCGGGCTGATCTTCATCATGATCCGGATCGTGCCCACGGCCTTCCTGCAAACCGAGGACAAGGGCTACTTCGCGATCTCCGTCGAGCTGCCCGACGACGCATCGCTCCAGCGCACGAACGCCGTCGTGCAACACGTCGAACAGTATTTGCTCGCGCGGCACGACGTGCGCCACGTGGTGGCGCTGGTCGGCCTGAGCCTGATCCAGGGCGCGAGTCAAACCAGCTCGGCCACGATGTTCGTGAACCTCAAACCGTGGGACGAGCGTGCGAACGCCGGCGACATCCTGAATCAGGCGAACGGCCAGTTCTTCCAGAATCGGGATGCGACGATCTTCGGATTCAACCTGCCGGAGATTCCCGGCATCGGTGTGACGTCGGGTCTCGAGCTCAACCTGCAGGACCAGGGCGTCAACGATCTGCAGCGATTTGCCGCCATCGCGAACGAATTTGCGAGCGACGCGAACAAGCTGCCGCAGGTGCAGCAGGCGCGCGCATCCATTCGCGTGAACGTGCCGCAGATCTACGTCGACGTCGATCGCGCGAAGGCCAAGTCGCTCGGTGTATCGCTCTCGGATCTGTTCCAGACGCTGCAGTCGCTGCTGGGCACGCTCTACGTCAACGACTTCAACCTGTACGGCAAGACGTATCGCGTGCAGATCGAAGCGCAGCAGCCGTACCGGATGCAACCCAATGACATCGGGTCGTTGTTCGTGCGCGGCGGCAACAACCAGATGATCCCCGTGTCGGCGCTGACGAAGGTCGAATTCAGGAGTGGACCGAACATCGTCACGCGGTTCGACGGATTCACGTCGGCGCTCGTGACCGCGTCGCCGGGGAACAAGCGCAGCTCCGGCGAGATGCTCGACGCGGTGGAGAATCTGGCGCGCACCAAGTACGCGGCGCTCGGGGTCGGCGAGGGCTTGAGCGGCCAGTCGTACCAGGAGCGCGCGTCCGCGGGCGGCGGGCTGGTGCTGTCGTTAGGCATCATCATGGTCTTCCTCGTACTCGCCGCGCAATACGAGAGCTGGTCGATTCCATTCGCCGTGTTGTTGGGCCTGCCGTTCGGCGTCCTCGGCGCGTACCTCGGCATGTGGCTGCGCGGCATCCCGTCCGACGTCTACTTCCAGATCGGCATCATCACCGTGGTCGGTCTCGCGGCGAAGAACGCGATTCTGATCGTCGAGTTCGCGAGCGAGCAGCGCGCGCAGGGCAAGTCTGTGCGCGACGCCGCCGTCGAAGCGGGCCGCGAACGGTTGCGGCCGATCCTCATGACGTCGCTCGCGTTCATCCTCGGCGTGGTTCCGTTAGTCGTCGCCGGCGGCGCGGGCGCCGTGAGCCGCCACTCGATCGGCACCGCCGTGTTCGCCGGCATGCTGTTCGCGACATCGATCGGCACGCTGTTCATTCCGCTCTTCTTCGCGCTCATTCGGCGCGCGAGCGAGCACGTGTTCGGCCATCACGGTGCGTCGCAGCCCGCGCCGGCGCGTCCGGCGGAGGGCGACTGATGCGCCGGCTCCTGCTGCCGCTCGCGCTCGCTGCCGCGGTCGTCGGCTGTCCGGTCGGTCCGGGCTACCATCGGCCGCCCGTCGACACGCCTAACGATTGGCGTCCGCCGTCGCCGCTCGAGGATACGCTGCGCCCGTTCTACGACTCGATCGCCGCGCACCCCGACACGGCGCCGGCGGCGGCACGCGATTCCACGATGCCGCTCGCCGACAGCATGGTGAAGCTGATGCCGCCGTCGCCGGCGATCGACACGGCGACCGCGACGAGCATCGATTGGTTCGCGCTCCTGCAGGACACGGTCCTGCGCCGCCTCGTCGATACCGCGATTGCGGAAAACCGCACGGTGCGCGCGGCGATCGCGACCATCGATGAGTTTCGCGCGGAGTACGGCGTCGCCAAGGGACCGCTCTTCCCGCAGATCACGGGCAACGGTTCGGCGGGGAAGGAACGCATTGCGTTCGGCGGCGTGCCGGTCACGTTCGACGTCTACCAGGTTACCGGCAACGTGTCGTGGGAGCTCGACTTCTGGGGACGACTGCGCCGCAGCACGCAGGCGGCGCGGGAAGATCTGGTTGCCAGTGAGGAGTCGCGGCGCGCCGTGGTGCTCTCGCTCATCAGCGACGTCGCCACCGCGTACCTCGAGCTGCGCGAGCTCGATCTCGACCTCGACATCTCTCGGCGCACGCTGGAATCACGGCGCGAAACGCTGCGCCTCGCCCAACGACGGTTCCAACAAGGACTCATCTCGGAGCTCGACGTCCGCCAATTCGAATCGCAGGTGGCGGATCCGGCGGCGCGTGTGGCGGACTTCCAGCGGCAGATCGTCCAGAAGGAAGACCAGCTCAGCATTCTCCTCGGACATCACCCGGCGAACGTACCGCGCGGCGAACCGCTGCCGGCCGTGTTGTCGTCGATCGTCGTGCCGCGCGCGTTGCCATCGTCGTTGCTCGAGCGGCGACCCGATGTGCGCCAGGCCGAGGCGCAGCTGCGCGCGGCCACTGCGCGCATCGGTGTCGCTGAAGCGGCGCGTTTGCCGACCGTCACGATCACCGGCGACTACGGCACGCAGTCGACCACCGCGTCCGGCTTGTTCAAGAGCAACTCGGATGTGTACAGCATTCTCGGCGGCATCTCGGTGCCGATCTTCAGCGGCGGCCAGTACTCGAACGAGGTGAAGGCCGCGCGTGCGCGTGCCGACCAGGCGCGCTACATGTATCAGCAAACCGTGCTCACGGCGCTGCAGGATGCACAGGATGCACTGATCGGGTTGCGGGCATCGCACGACCAGTTGATCGCGCAGCAGCTCCAGGTGACGTCGTTGCAGAGCGCGCTGCACCTCGCGACGCGGCGCTACGACAACGGGATCTCGAGCTACCTCGATGTGCTCGATGCCCAACGCAGTTTGTTCACCGCCGAGTTGGCGCTGGCGCAGGTGCAGCGGCAGGAGCTGGTGTCGGCGGTCCAGCTGTACAAAGCGTTAGGCGGAGGGTGGCCGGCCGATTCCACGAGCGGCACCGGCGGCGGCGCGCCCGGATCGCCCCGATGACGCCAGCCGCGCGCCGCCGGCGCGTGCTCGTGATCGACGTCGGCGGCACGCACATCAAGCTCTGGCTCGCCGGACGCAAGGAACCGGTCAAAATCAACTCCGGCCCGCAGATGACGGCGGCGCACATGGCACGCGAGGTGCGCGCGCTCACGAGGGATTGGCAAATCGACGTGATCACCATCGGCTACCCCGGTCCGGTGAAGGACGACCGGCCGGCGCGCGAGCCCTTCAACCTGGGTGGAGGCTGGGTGGGCTTCCCGTACCAGCGCGCGCTGCACCATCCAGTGCGCATCGTGAACGACGCCGCGCTGCAAGCGTTAGGCAGCTACGAGGGCGGTCACATGTTGTTCCTCGGCCTCGGCACGGGGCTCGGCTCGACGCTCGTGCTGCACGGCGCCATCGTGCCAATGGAGCTCGCGCACCTGCCGTACCAGAAGGGGAAGACGTACGAGGACTATCTGGGCGAGGAGGGGCGCACCCGGTTGGGGAACCGGAAGTGGCGGCGCCACGTGTTCGACGTGTGCGACCTGCTCGGCAAGGCGCTCCTCCCCGACTACATTCTGTTAGGCGGCGGCAACGTCAAGCACCTGGACACGCTGCCCGCCAACGTGCGCTTCGGCAGCAACGCGAACGTGCTGCGCGGCGGCTACCGGCTCTGGCTGCCGCGCGAGCGGCGCGCGCGATAGCGCTGGATCAGGCGGTTGGTGGAGCTGTCGTGCGCGAGGCGGGGCTCCGCCGACGCGCCGAGCTCTGGAATGATGCGGCCCGCGAGCGCCTTCCCCAGCTCCACGCCCCATTGATCGAACGAGTCGATTTGCCACACCGTGCCCTGCGTGAACACCGCGTGCTCGTAGAGCGCCACCAGCGCGCCTAACGAAGCGGGCGTGAGGCGGTCCACGAGAATGGTGCTCGACGGCCGGTTGCCCTCGCACACGCGGTGCGGCACCAGCCACTCGGGCGTGCCCTCGGCCCGCACCTCATCGGCGGTCTTGCCGAACGCGAGCGCCTGCGATTGGGCGAACAGGTTGGCCATCAGCAGGTCGTGGTGGTCGCCTAACGGAGTGAGCGCCTCGCAGAACCCGATGAAATCCGCCGGCACGATCGTCGTGCCCTGGTGCAGCAGCTGGTAGAACGAGTGCTGTCCGTTGGTCCCCGGCTCGCCCCAGTGGATGGCCCCGGTCTGGTACGTCACGCGGCGGCCGTCCAACGTGACGTGCTTGCCGTTGCTCTCCATGGTCAGCTGCTGCAGGTACGCCGGGAAGCGCACCAGATACTGGTCGTACGGCAGCACCGCCACCGTTTGCGCACCGAAGAAGTCGGCGTACCACACGGCCAGAAGGCCCATGAGCACGGGCAGATTGCGCTCGAAGGGCGTCGTGCGAAAATGCTCATCCATCGCGTGGAAGCCGCCGAGCATCTCGGTGAACGCGTCCGGCCCGATCGCGATCATCGTCGAGAGCCCGATGGCCGAGTCCATAGAGTAGCGGCCGCCGACCCAGTCCCAGAACTCGAACATGTTCGCGGTGTCGATGCCGAACTCGGCCACGGCTTTCGCGTTCGTCGACACCGCCACGAAGTGCCGGGCCACGGCGGTTTCGTCGCCTAACGCAGCCAGCGCCCAGGCGCGCGCCGTCCGCGCGTTGGTCATCGTCTCCAGCGTCGTGAACGTCTTGGACGACACGATGAACAGCGTCTCCGCCGGATCCAGTCCGCGCGTCGCCTCCACGAAGTCCGTGCCGTCCACGTTGGACACGAACCCGAACGACAGGTCGCGCTGACTGTAGAAACGCAGCGCGTCATACGCCATCACCGGACCGAGGTCCGACCCGCCGATCCCGATGTTGATCACGTGCCGGATGCGCTTCCCGGTGTGGCCCACCCACTCGCCGGATCGCACGCGGTTGGCGAACGCGCTCATCCGATCGAGCACGTCGTGCACCG
>DASVAC010000265.1:0-7206 GCA_036376535.1 Gemmatimonadaceae bacterium
TGTCCAGTCGCGTAGCGTTCGAGTAGCGGCAACGGCACGTCGTCCGGCACCACGATCGATCTCTCCCGAGCGTCGATGGCGACCAATATACGGTCGCACGCGCAGCCGAACACATCCAAAGCACGCGCCGCGTACCAAATCTTTGCGCGTCGCTCGGTCCACTCCGCCGACCACCCTCCATTGGAGGAGGTTGCTCAGACTATCCGGCCTATCCCCTTGCCCTTTCCCGGTAGGCTGCCGGGCTGAACGTCCCTGAGACCCTTCGCGTAGTAACATCAGCGGCCGCGTCGGCCGTCACCGGCGCCGATCCACTCGGCGGCCCGATCCCCACTCGAGAGGAACTTGAGGATGCCCGACATTTCCCGGAAGGTCCGGCTCGCCTGCACGTTCGCGGCTGCGGCGATGCTCGTGCCCCCCGCGGCCCGTGCCCAACAAGCCGTCGACTCGGCTTACACGGCGCAGATCAAACAGGACCTCGAGGACCCGCGCATCTCGACGGAGCTCGTCGACTATCTCCCCGCATCGGCAACCGTTCCGTCACCCCTCAAGGTGTTAGGCCACATCATCGGCGCACCGGGCATCCTCGACCGCAACGCGGACATCGACCGGTACGTCGACGCGCTCGCGAAGGCATCGCAGCGCGTGAAAGTGTGGCGCATCGGCAAGACGGAAGAAGGCCGCGACATGATCCTCGCCGCCATCGCGGACGAGGCGACCCTGAAGGACCTGGACAAGTACCGCGGCATGCTGGCTTCGTTAGGCGACCCGCGCAAGACGACGCCGGAGCAGGCGCAGCAGCTCATCCACACGGCCAAGCCCATCTACTATATCACGAGCGGCATCCACTCCCCGGAGTTCGGCGGACCCGAGATGCTGATGGAGCTCGCCTACCGGTTGGCCGTCGACTCGTCGCAGTTCATCCGGAATATCCGCAACAACGTGATCGTGCTGATCACGCCGGTGATCGAGCCGGACGGCCGCGACAAGGCCGTCGACACCTACTACTACAACAAGAAGCTGCCCAAGGGTGGCACACGGCTGCCGCTCATGTACTGGGGCAAATACGTGCAGCACGACAACAACCGCGACGGCATGGGGCAGTTCCTGCAGCTGACCAAGCACACCACGCAGGCGGTGCTCGACTGGCACCCGACGATTCTGCACGACCTCCACGAAGCGCAGACGTATCTCTACGCGTCGACGGGCACCGGTCCGTACAACGAGCAGATCGACCCGATCACGGTGGACGAGTGGTGGATGCTCGCCGAGAACGACGTGATGGAGATGACGAAACGCGGCGTGCCGGGCGTGTGGACGTACGGCTTCTACGACGGGTGGACGCCTAACTATCTCTTCTTCATCGCGCACACGCACAACGAGCTCGGCCGCTTCTATGAAGTACAGAGTTACGGGCCGGACAACTACGTGGTGAAGCCGCGCCCAACGACCACGAGCCGCGAGTGGTTCCGGCCTAACCCGCCGCTCGACAGCATCAATTGGGGACCGCGCAACAACACGAACATCCAGGAGTCGGCCATCCTGTTCGCGCTGTCGGATGTGGCGAAGAACAAGGAGACCTTCCTCGACAACTTCTGGCGCAAGAATGTGCGCGCGGTCGACAAGGCCAAGACGGGCCCCGTCTATGGATGGGTGATTCCCGCGCAACAGTACCGAAAGGCGAATGCGGCCGACGCGGTGAACGACCTCCGCGCGCAGGGCCTCGAGGTCCAGACCGCCAATGCCGCGTTCACGGTGGGCGGCGTGTCGGTGAAGGCGGGCGACTACATCATTCGCGGCGACCAGCCATACCGGACGCTCGCCGACATGTACTTCGCGCTGCAGCACTTCTCGCCTAAAAATCCCGCGCCGTACGACGACACGGGTTGGACCTTCCCGCTCATGCGCGACATCACGGTCACGGCGATCACCGACAAGAGCCTGCTCGACCAGCCGATGACGATGCTCGCCAAGGATGCGGTGGCGCCGGGCGGTGTGTCGGGCACCGGCAGCGTGCTGGTCGTCGACAACACGGCCGACAACAACATCGCCGCGTTCCGGTTCAAGTTCGCCAAGACCAAGATGCAGGCCGCAGAAGAGGACTTCGACACCGATGGCCACCACTTCCGCGCCGGCGCGATGATCATCCCGAGCGCCAACCGCGCCCAGATGGAGTCCGAGCTCGCGACGCTGGGACTCTCGGCCTACGCGATGGCGTCCGCGCCTAACGTAAAGACGCACGAGCTGGATGTGCCGCGCATCGGCTACGTCCACAGCTGGACGCGCACGCAGGACGAAGGTTGGGTGCGCGCGGCGCTCGACACGTACGGGATTCCCTACACGTACTTCGGCGACGTGAAGCTCCGCGACCCGAATTTGCGGCAGAAGTACGACGTGATCATCATGCCGCACATCGGCGGCACCGTGCAGACTATGGTGAACGGCATCCCGAAGGCGGGCGCCACTCCCCTGCCCTACAAGAAGACGGCCGAGTTCCAGAGCTTCGGCACGCCGGACTCGTCGAGCGACATTCGCGGCGGTATGGGCCTCGATGGCGTGAAGAATCTGTACGAGTTCGTCCAGCAGGGCGGAACGCTGATCGTCGAGGGATCGACGTCGGAAATCTTCCCGAGCTACAACCTCGCGCCCGGCGTGAGCATCGAGCAGCCGGACAGCTTGTTCGCCCGCGGCAGCATCATGCGCGGCGACATCACGGACATGTCGAGCCCCATCGTCTATGGCTACGAGCACGACGAGATCCCGGTGTACTTCAATCAGGGGCCGGTGATGCGCGTGGCAACGGGTCCGGGCGAATTTTTCGGCGGCTTCAACCGCGGCCCCGACGTTGGGCAGGACGTGACGCCGATGGCGACGCCGATGCCGCTCTCGCCGTGGAATCCCGATTCATCGGCCGGCGGGCGCGACAGCGCGCGACGCGGTCGAGCGTTAGGCGCAATGCGCACCGCGCGCGCGGCGACGGGCGCGAGCGCCGATACGTCATCGCAGGGTCCACGCGTCATCATGCGCTTCCCGCGCCGCCCGGCGGACATGCTGCTCTCGGGCACACTGCAGGGCGGTAGCGCGCTGTCCGACCGAGCGCAGATCGTGGACGAATCGATCGGCAAAGGCCACGTCGTGATGTTCGCGATCCGGCCCTTCTGGCGGTGGCAGACCCAAGGCACCTACATGCTCGGCTTCAACACGATCATGAACTGGGATCATCTCGACGCCGGGCGCCACGCCGCGTCCGCACCGCAGGTAGGCCAGCGCTGAGCGACTATATGAAAGGCTCCCTTTGCTATGAGGTCAGAACAGCTCTATATTAAAGGCAGGCTTTAATAAAAGACGCGATCTGGCACCATATTAAAGGCAGCCTGATGCATGTCTTCGTCTGAAAGCGATCCGACACGGGCTGGGCATTACCAGGCTCAGCCTACCGGATACCGGGCTTTCATCCCGACGCCACTTCCGCCGAAGCCGCCTGTCCGCATGACGGACGGCCTGCAGCGTCTGCTCTCTACCGCAGATCGCGAGCTTGGCCGCCTCGATGGCTCGGTGCTGACTCTGCCGAATCCCGACCTCTTTGTCCTCATGTACGTGCGGAAGGAGGCGGTGCTCTCCAGTCAGATCGAGGGCACACAGAGCTCACTCCAGGATCTGCTGTCCGCCGAATCCCACTTGTTGTCCAAGTCCGAAGCCGGCGACGTGGGTGAGGTCGTGAACTACGTCGCCGCGATGAATCACGGGCTGTCGCGGCTCCGCGAGCTGCCGGTGTCGGTGCGGCTCATTCGCGAGATCCACGCCGAGTTGATGCGTGGAGTTCGCGGCGGCAACCTCGCGCCCGGGGACCTTCGAACCACGCAGAACTGGATCGGAGCGCCTGGTGCGATGCTGGCGGATGCGAGCTTCGTTCCGCCGCCACCCGCCGAGGTCCCGCGTGCGTTAGGCGAGCTCGAGACGTTCCTCAACGCGTCCGAGCCGCTGCCGGCCCTGATCACGATCGGCCTCGCACACGCACAATTCGAGACCATCCATCCATTCCTCGATGGCAACGGGCGCGTCGGCCGTTTGCTGATCACGTTTCTCCTGACGCAGACCGGTACCTTGCAGAAGCCCGTGTTGTATCTGTCGCACTTTCTCAAGCGACATCGCGCCGCATACTACGATCATCTGCAAGCGGTGCGAGACCAGGGCGACTGGGAGTCGTGGCTCGCCTTTTTCCTCGAGGGTGTGGGACAGGTGAGCGCCGACGCCACCGAGACTGCACGCCGCGTGTTGCTCATGCGCGAAGCGCACCGGAAGGCAGTGACCGACCGACTCGGCCGCGCCGCGGGAAATGGGCACAAGGTCCTCGAATCGCTGTTCGATCGTCCGATCGTATCAGTGGACGGCATTCGCAGATTGACAGGGACGAGCTACCCTGCCGCCAACGCGCTCGCGGCTCGCCTCGAAGAGATCGGCGTGCTCACGGAAATCACCGGCCAGGCGAGACATCGTCGGTTTCGCTACGACCCATACGTCCAACTCTTTTCCGACGGCCCATCCAGTTACCAGGACTGAGCACGCTGCCGAGCAATCGGGCAGTGTCTCGTTCTGTCCGCTCTACTAAACCCATTCGCCGGTCGCGCTGTCCAAACTCTGACTTCATTCGTGATGCGACTCGGTGCTCGGTGGTCTTCCGATCCTGCTTGCGCTGCAAGCTGTACAACCCGTAGCAGCAGCCACGCATTCTCCCGCAGGCCGAGCTACGGCCACGTCGGTACAGGCAACGCTCGCGACCGCCGCGCCCGTGATCGACGGTCGAGACGACGATGCAATCTGGCGAGCCACGCCGGTCATCGATCAATTCCTGGAAGCCGAGCCGACGGAAGGCGGAGTGCCGAAAGCGCGCACCGAGGCGCGCATCGCGTACGATGCGCACAACTTGTACGTGTTCGTGCGCGCGTACGATCCCCATCCCGACAGCATCGTTAGTCTGTTGTCTCGCCGTGATGAACCAACGGCGTCCGACCGCATCACGATCCTCGTCGACTCGTATCACGATCACCGCACCGGCTTCGAGTTTTCGGTGAACCCGGCCGGCGTGAAGAGCGACTACGCGATCTACAACGATGGTACCGAGGACATCGCCTGGGACGGGATCTGGGACGTGGCCACGCGCACCGATTCGCTCGGTTGGACGGCGGAGTATCGCATTCCGCTGTCGCAGCTACACTACCATGTGCGTAAGGACGGCGTGTTCGGCATTCTCATCTGGCGCGTGATCCAGCGGTACACGGAAACCATCACGTGGCCGCTCTACCGGATGTCGCGCTCGGGACTCGTCTCGCAGTTCGGCGAGCTCACGGGACTGGACGGACTGGCGCCGCCCGGCGATCTCGAGGTCACGCCGTACCTCCTCACGAAGAATGTGCAAGGGCCGTCGTCATCGGCGTACGATCGCGATCAACAGGTGAGCATCGGCGGCGACCTGAAGTACCAGCTGTCATCGAACCTGCTGCTCAACGCCACGGCGAATCCGGATTTCGGTCAGGTAGACGCGGACCCGTCGCAGCTCAACCTCTCCGCGTTCGAGACGTTCTTCTCCGAGCGGCGCCCGTTCTTCGTGGAAGGCAAGGGGCTATTCACGTTCAACGTGAACTGCGTCGTCGTGTTGGACTGCAACACCGGCGAAGGGCTGTTCTATTCGCGGCGCATCGGACGCTCGCCGGAGCTCGCGGACGTGTACGATGACTCGACCGCCGTGCAGGCGACGCGCATCCTCGGCGCCGCCAAGCTCACCGGCCGGTTCGCGAACGGCCTTTCGTTAGGCGTGATGGATGCGGTCACCGAGCGCGTCGGCGGAGCGGCCGACATCACACTCGAGCCGCGCGCCAACTACGCCGTGGTTCGCGCGAACCAGGACTACGCCGGCGGGAACGGCAGCGTCGGGTTCATCTTCACCGGAGTGAACCGCCAGACCGACTCATCGAGCAGCCCGTATCTCCACTCGAGTGCGTACGCGGCCGGCATCGATGCGCGGCGACGGTTTCTGGGCGACTATGAAGTCTCCGGCTCGGTCGACGCGAGCCGGGTGGCGGGGAGTCCGGCAGCGATTACGCTGACGCAGGAGGACCCGGTCCACCTGTACCAGCGGCCAGATGGTCCGCTCACGTTCGATTCGACGCGCACGTCGCTGTCCGGCACCAACGTCGAGGTGCGGGCCGCGAAGGTCGGCGGGCAGCTTCTGCAGTGGGAAACCGCGTACCAGCGGCGATCGCCGGGCTTCGAGATCAACGACCTGGGCTTTCTCCGGCAGGCGGATCAGCAGGAGTGGACCACCTGGGCGGCGCTGGCGTTCCGTACGCCTAACGCAGTGTGGCAGCAGTTTCGCTGGAACGTCAACTACTGGCAGTACTGGAGCGACGCCGGCCTTGCCACCGAGCGCGCGTTCAACACCAACATCCACACGCAGTTCAACGACCGGTGGTGGCTGCACATGGGCGGCACGCTCGGTCAGTTAGGCACGACGTTCTGCGACCGCTGCGCGCGCGGCGGGCCGGCCATCCGCCAGGATCCATACGTCGCGCCCTGGTTGCAGATTCAGGGCGACGACCGCGACGCGTTCGTGCCGTCGGTGTCGGTCAACTACTGGCGCGGCGGCGGCGGCCGATCGCACTCGCTCAGCGTGACGCCCGAGCTCGACGTGAAGGTGTCCTCGCGCCTCGGCACGTCGGTGTACGGCACCTATACGCGCAACCGCGACGATGCGCAGTACTTCAACACCTACACGGACTCCGCCGACGCGCAGCACTATACGTTCGCGCACCTCGAGCAGCGCACGCTGAGCGTCACGTGGCGTCTGGACTACGCGTTCACGCCTAACGCTACGCTCCAGCTGTATGCGTCGCCGTTCGTCTCCAAGGGGACCTACACCAACGTGCGCGAGCTGGCGGATCCGCACGCGGTGGCGTACGCGGCGCGCTACACGCCGTACGGCGACACGACGGTCACCGACGACCCGGGCGGATTCAACGTGCAGCAGTTCCGGTCGAATCTCGTCTTCCGTTGGGAGTACCGTCGCGGCTCGACGCTGTTTCTGGTCTGGAGCCAGGGGCGGGACGGCTCGTTCCCGGTCCAGGGCACGCAGTCCTTTGCCGGCGACTTTCGCGAGCTGTTCGCCCAACGGTCGAACGACATCTTCCTCATCAAGCTCTCGTACTGGTTCGC
>DASVAC010000266.1:0-3266 GCA_036376535.1 Gemmatimonadaceae bacterium
CTCGTACGCGTGACGCCCGACGGCCGCACCATCGTCCCGATCACGATGGCCTCGCTCGACACCGAGTGGGCCGAGCCCCGCTGGTCGCCCAACGGACGGTTCATCGCCGCGACGCGGTGGACGCGCGGCGGCTACGCCGACGTCGTCGTCATCGATACGTTAGGCCGCGTGACCCGCGCGTTCACCCACGACCGCGCCATCGACGGCACGCCCGCCTGGACGCCCGACGGCCGCGCGGTGGTGTTCACGTCCGACCGCACCGGCGTCACGCAGCTCTACGTCGCCGATCTCGAGGGCGACACGGTCCCGCGGCGCTTCACCCAGTCGCCCACCGGCGTCTACTACCCCTCGGTATCGCCTAACGGAAAGGAGATCGCCGCCGCGCGCTACGCCGACACCGGCTGGTACGTCGGCATAACGCCATTTGATACCGCCGGCGCGAAAGCGACACCGCTCGACCCGGTCTTCGACGCCGAGCCCATGCCGGCGCCCGCCGTCGACACGGCACGGGCGACGCCCTACTCGGCTTGGCGGTCGGTGCTGCCGCGCTTCTGGCTCCCGCTCGCCGGTCAGACCGCGCACGGCAACTATTCGTTAGGCGCGTTTACCGCCGGCAACGACGTCGTGGGCCGCCACTCGTACTTCGCCCAGTTCCTCGTCGACCCCCGCGGCCAGGAGCACACCTGGGACGCCCGCTACTCGTACGCCGGTCTCGGGCTGCCCGTCATCAACGCCGAGGGCATCCAGGACTACGACGAGCAGTTTGCGTTTCACCAAGACGGTAGCGTCGCCGGCCGCGTGATCCGGCGCACCCGGACGTATACGTTAGGCATGACACTCACCCGGCCGCGCGTCCGCAGCAACGCGTTCTTCACCGTCCAGGGCGAGCTCGAGCAGCGTCACTATACCACGGATCCGGCGCCGCTCATCGACAGCGTCAACTCGTTCTTCCGGTCGGAGCCGCGCTACTGGTCCATCGTGTCATCCATCGGATGGGCCAACACGCAGTATCCCGTGCGCGCCATCTCGTTCGAGGACGGCATCTCGTTCGCTGCCACCGGCCAACTGAAATGGCTCAAGGGCGCGCAGCCCATCCAGTCGAAGAGCGTGAGCGCCGTATTCGACGCGTACAAGTCGGTGAACGTGGCCGGCTTCGCGCACGAAGTAATCGCCGCACGACTGGCCGGCGGCGTCGCGTCGGGTGCCGACCCCGGCGTGTACGACATCGGCGGCTCGAACGGCACACCGGTGTCGGTGTTCCCCGGCTTTACGTTAGGCTCGCGTCACACGTTCGCCGTGCGCGGATTCCCCTCGGGCATTCGCTCCGGCGACCGCGTGGTCGCCGGCTCCCTCGAGTACCGCGTCCCGTTCCTCGCTCCCCACCGCGGACTCGGCTTCTGGCCTGCGTTCCTGGATCGCACGTCGATCAACTTCTTCACCGACGCCGGCACCACGTGGAGCAAGTTCGACTCGACGTTCGACGCCAAGCCGATCGCATCCGCCGGCGCCGAGGTGGTGGCGAACCTCGGACTGCAGTACGACGCGCCGTACATCGCGCGCGCCGGCATCGCGTTCCCATACGTCAACAATTCGCCGATCAAGGTGTCGCCCGCGAGCGTCTACTTCGAGATCGGCTTTGCCTTCTGACCCCATGGCTTCGATCGACCCCACCGCGTACATCCACCCCCAGGCCGTCGTTCTCGGCGACGTGACGTTAGGCGCGCACGTCTCCGTGTGGCCCACCGCCGTGCTCCGCGGCGACAGCGACCGCATCGTGGTCGGCGACGAGAGCAACGTGCAGGACGGCAGCGTGCTGCACGCCGATCACGGCCTGCCCGCGATCGTCGGCAAGCGCGTCGCGATCGGCCATCGCGCGATCGTGCACGGCGCCGTGGTCGAGGACGGATGCCTCATCGGCATGGGATGCGTCGTCTTGAATGGCGCGAGAGTCGGCGCCGGCTCGATCATCGGCGCGGGAGCAGTGGTCACGGAGGGCATGCAGATTCCGCCCGGCTCGCTTGTGTTAGGCGTGCCCGCGCGCGTCGTCAAGCAGGTGACGCCGGAGATGGCCGCGCGCATTGCGGTCACGGTGGACGCGTACTTGGAGCTGCAGGAGGAGCATCGGCGGGGAAAGTGGGAGTAGTCGAGGGAAGCGCTCGCTACGCTCGCTGGGGGAAGCGCTTCGCTGAGGGAAGGGGGAAGCGGCGGGCTACGCCGCCTGAGGGATCGGAAGAACATCAATGGTTGCGCGCGAACGGAGAGCAGTAGCTCCGGCAGACACTCGCTCTCCATTCAGGGACAATTGATGTCCCTCCATTCCCTCAGGCGGCGTAGCCCGCCGCTTCCCCCTTCCCTCAGCGCCAGCGCTTCCCCCAGCGAGCGCAGCGAGCGCTTCCCGTTATCTTGTTGTCTGTTTGTCCACCAATCGTGAGCCGACCCATGCACGACACCACCCGCTCCGTCCTCGAGGACGCAGCGCAGTACGGCATCGAGTATCTCGAGGGACTCGACGCGCGCAGCGTCGCGCCGTTGCCCGCGGCAGTCGCACGCCTCACGGAGCTGGACCAACCGCTGAGCGACGCGCCCACGCCGTCCGAGGACGTGATCCGGCAGCTCCACGAGATCGGCTCGCCCGCCACGACCGCGTCCGCCGGCGGACGCTATTTCGGGTTCGTGATCGGCGGTTCGCTGCCTGTTGCGCTCGCGGCCAACTGGCTCGCCGGCGCATGGGATCAGAACTCGGGCCTCATCGCGATTACGCCGATCGTCGCGAAGCTCGAGGACGTCGCAGCGAAATGGATGATCGACCTGTTCGGCTTGCCCACGGGCTCAGGCACCGGCTTCGTCACGTCGGCCACCGCCGCGAACTTCAGCGCGCTCTGCGCCGCGCGCCGCACACTGTGCGCGCGCCGCGGTTGGGACGTCGAAGCGCAGGGCTTGTTCGGCGCGCCGCCCATCGACGTCGTCGTCGGCGACGAGATCCACGCCTCCATGCTCAAGGCGTTAGGCATGAGCGGACTCGGCCGCGAGCGCGTGACGCGCGTGCCCACGGACGCGCAGGGCCGTATGCGCGCCGACAAGCTGCCGCCGCTCACGAGCAACAGCCTGGTGTGCATCCAGGTGGGCAACGTGAACACGGGCGCGATCGATCCGATCGCCGAGGTGTGCGCGGCCGCGCGCGATGCGGGTGCGTGGGTGCACGTGGATGGCGCGTTCGGGCTCTGGGCCGCCGCGTCGCCGGTGCTCCGTCCGTTAGTCGCCGGCAT
>DASVAC010000267.1:0-3608 GCA_036376535.1 Gemmatimonadaceae bacterium
CGCTCGCTGGTGCATCGGAAATCCACTACTCGGCGTGCGCAGTCGCGCAGGCATCGCGCGGCGCTGCGCGACCGTTTCCAGAAGTGACCCACTCGTGGGCCGAGATGTTCTGACGGCCGGCCCGTCTTCCCGGTCGATCGCTACGACGTGTTGCAGTGCCGGATCAGAAGTTACCTCCGCCCTATCGGGTCGTGTGACTGGTAACCGAGCGGACCCGCATCCGCAATGGTGCGCACGCCTTAACTCGGCCAGCAATTCAGCTCTCTGCTTCACGCGCGCTTACTCCATTCACCGTACGATCTCCCCATGGGTCTCTTCGGTCGCAAGAAGACGTCGATCGGTCTCGATATCGGCTCCGGCCTCGTGAAGGTCGCCGTGATCGAACACGGCAAAGGCGAGCCTGAGCTGACGAAGGTCGCGATTGCTCCACTTCTCGCCGACGCGATCGTCGAAGGTGAAGTGATGGATCCCGGCATCGTCGCCGAAGCAGCGCGCAACGCGCTGTCGGCCGCGGGGATCAGCGGTCGCCCTGTAATCACTGCGGTCGGCGGTCGCGACGTGATCATCAAGAAGATCCAGATCGACCGCGTCAAGGAACAGCAAGCGCGCGAGCTCATTCGCTGGGAAGCGGAGCAGCACGTGCCGTTCGACATGGAGTCCGTCGAGCTCGACTTCCAGATCCTCGACCCGGATGCGGAAGGCCTCGAGATGAACGTGCTCCTGGTCGCCGCGAAGCGAGACCTGATCGAAAACAAGCTTCGCCTCCTAACGGACGCCGAGGTGGCGCCGAGCGTCGTCGACGTGGATGCGTTCGCGCTCCACAATGCGTTCGAGGTCAACTACCCCGAAGCAATGAACGGCGTCGTGTGCCTCGTGAACATCGGTCACGAGGTGACGAACATCAACATCATGGAAGACGGCGTCCCGCTCCTCACGCGCGACATCGCCGTGGGCACGCGTCGCTTCCGCGAGGACTTACAGCGCGAGCGCGGACTGAGCGCCGAAGAAGCGGATGGTCTGCTGCAGGGCTATGATCGCTCGCCGCATCTCCAGGCCGTGACGGACACGCGCGGCGAGGAGATCGCGACCGGTATCGAGCGCGCCGCGGCGTTCCTCGCCAGCTCGTCGCGCGTGACCAACAAGCTGCGCGCCGCGTACACCAGCGGCGGCGGGTCGCGCGTGCCCGGCCTAACGGACGCGCTGGCGGCACGTCTTCGCATTCCCGTGGAGCAAGCCAACCCACTGCAGCGCTTGCGAGTACGTGACGGTGCTTTTGATTCGCTCGTCATCGACGATGTCGCTCCGCTCCTCATGCTCCCCATCGGGCTGGCGCTTCGCCAGGTCGCCTGATCTCATCGCGAAGGCCGCGTAATGATCCAAATCAATCTGAATCCGGGTAGCGCGAAGAAGTCGCGCAGCCGCGGTGCCGGCGTGAACCTGGCCGGCCTGGCAGCCGGAGCGGTTTCGCGAGTGAAGGATCCGTACTTGCTCGCCGCCGCGGGATCGGCTCTCTTCGCCGTCGTCGTGGTTGGCTTCATGTACTTGCAGCAGAATTCGCGCGCGTCCGATCTCGATGCGCAGCTGCAGACCGCTCAGCAGGATTCCATTCGATTCACCGCAGTCATCGTGCAGAAGCGCAAGGCCGAGACGCAGCGTGACTCGGTGGTCCGGCAGGTCGATCTGATCAAATCGTTCGACAACAAGCGCTACGTCTGGCCGCATCTGATGGATGAGATCAGCCGCGCGCTCCCGCCGGAGACGTGGCTGACGTCGGTGGTGCAGAGCAACTCGAGCACCGCCGCGCAGCAAGAGGAAGCGCCGCCGCCCACGAAGGGCAAGAAGGCTGCGGCGCCCAAAGGCCCACCGCCGGTCGACACGACCAGTATCCCGGTGGTCAAGGCGCACATCGTCGGTCAGACGGTAGACATCCAAGCACTCACGCGATTCATGAAGCTCCTCGAGGCGTCGCCGTTCATTCAGAACGTCACGCTCATCAAGTCATCGATCGTTATCGCCGACGGAAAGGAAGTGACGGAATTCCAGTTAGACGCCTCGTACCAGGCGCCCGATCCTTCCGCGATCAAGACGGTTCCTGTCTCGCTTTCGGTGAGGTAAGCGATGCCCGGGATGCCTAAAGGACAGCGAGAACAGTCGCTCGTGCTCGTGTGTGTGCTCGCGATCGCAGCGATCGGTCTCTACTGGTACATGGTCTATTCGCCGCGGTCGACAGCGCTGACGAAGCAGCAAGATCACATCGAGTCGCTCGTCACGATGAACCAGCGCGCCAAGTCCGAGATGAGCAAAGGCAACTTGAGTGAGCTGCGTGCCCAACTGGCGACGTACCAGCAGAACCTCTCGTTGATTCGCACGCTCGTGCCGGCCGGTAACGAGGTGCCCGCGTTGCTCGAGCAGGTTTCGACCGCCGCGCGACGCGCGGGGCTCGACCTGGCGTCTGTCGACCCGCAGCCGGTACAGGAAGGCAGCAACTACGACACCTACCGCTACGGCATGGCGATCGTTGGCGGCTACCACCAGCTCGCCGAGTTCTTCGCGAACGTGGGCTCGCTCCAGCGCATCGTGCTGCCGGTCAACGTCCAGCTCACGCTCTCGACGAACGCCAACGCCAAGGCATCGCATACCGAACCGGGTCAGGCCGTGATCGAGGCGCACTTCCAACTGCAGACCTTCGTGACGCACAACCCCGCAGAAGATGCGGACGATCAGCCTCCGGCGAAGAAGGGGGCGAAATCATGACGATGCGTACACTCACGCTCGCACCGCTCATCGCGGCCTTCGTCGGTCTCGGCGCTGCATCGTTAGGCGCACAACAGATCCCGGGGACGGCCGCGAAGAACGCAGCGCGTCGTGTCGTCGCCGCGACCGACGCGCATACCGCCGCGATGCAAAACACGGACGGTCCGGCTGCGAGGCCGGCGCCGACGCAAGCGCCGGCCGCGCCGACGCGCGTCGCCGAGACGAATCGGAGTGGTCGGCTGCCGGACCAACCGAAGGCGACGACGGCGCCAGCCGCTGCCGCGACATCGGCCAAGCGCGGCCACGCGCCTTCTGATCGTGCGGCGCACGCCGCTGCTCGAAAGGGTCGCGATACGGTCACGGTCACCGCGCAAGGCCCGAACGGCGACGGAACGACGTCGATCTCGGAGCGCGGCGGCAAGAACGAAATCGGACTCATGCGCGAGTCGTTCACGTACAACCCTGATGGCCGCCGCGATCCGTTCGTGTCGTTGATTGCGTCGGGCGAGCTCCGGCCGATGGTGTCCGACCTGCGGCTCGTGGTCGTGATCTACGATCCCGCTGGCCATTCCGTCGCCATCCTGCGCGACGTGTCGACGAAGGAGCAGTACCGCGTCAAAACGGGACAGACGTTAGGCCGGATGCGCGTGGCGCGCATCGACCTCAAGTCCGTCACGTTCACCCTGGAAGAATTCGGATACAGCCGGCAAGAAACGCTGGCGCTCAACGATTCCACGAGAGCGAGGTCGCAATGAGGCGGGTCTGTGCGCTGATCGGAATGACGTTCGCCGCGCTCGCTGCGCAGGCGTCCGTCGCCCGCGCCGCGACGGTTGGCAAGTTAGGCGGCGGTGAGG
>DASVAC010000268.1:0-5662 GCA_036376535.1 Gemmatimonadaceae bacterium
GGCGCGATCGATCTCCACCACGGACCGCCCGTCGGCGCCGATCGCCCCCAACATTCGCCGCAGCTCGACGCCGCTCGCGTCGCGCCCAACGACGCAGACGAGCTCGGCGCGCGCGCCTAACGCAACGGCGTTCTGCGCCACATTGGCCGCGCCGCCCAACGCGGTGCGCCGCTCGCGCACGCGCACCACGGGCACCGGCGCCTCGGGCGAGATGCGGTCCACGTCGCCGTGGAGATACACGTCGAGCATCGCGTCGCCCACGATCGCGACACGCGCCCGCGATGCGGCGGCGAGCAAGGTGTCGAGCCGGTCGCGCGTGAGCGACGCAGCGGCTGCCGACGCCGAAGCCATGGAAGACATGGGCCCTAATGTACTCGCCGCGGCCTCACGCCGCAGTGTATCGGTCGCGCGACCCAATACCTCTTGCCGGAACGACCCGATAGCTTATGAGGCATGCTGCTCGTGCTCCTGGCGGCGATCATCGGGATCTCGATGGCCGCGCCGCTCGTGCGCTTGTCGCACGCCGCGCCGCTCGTCATTGCCACGTGGCGCCTGTTCTTTTCGGTGGTCGTCATCGCCGCGATCCTCGTCCCGCGCCGCGGCTGGACGCAGTGGAAGCGTCTCGATCGCCGCGGCGTCGCGCTCGCGCTCGGCGCCGGCGTCATGCTCGCGCTGCACTTCTGGAGTTGGACCGCGTCCGTCGACATGACGTCGATCGCCGCGTCCGTCGTGTTGGTCAACATCCAACCGGTGATCGTTGCGCTCATCTCGGTGGTGTGGCTGCGTGAGGCGCCGACCGGACGCCAATGGTTGGGCATCGCGCTCGCGATGGCCGGCGCGTGCATCGTCGCCTGGGGCGATGCGCGATTCGCGACGGGCGCGCAGGGCGCGCGCGCGTTGGTGGGCGATGCGCTGGCACTCGGCGGCGGCGTGGCCGCCGCGCTCTACTACCTCGTTGGGCGCCGGCTCCGCGGGACGCTCGACCTCTGGCCGTACGTGGCGCTCGTGTACGGCGCGTGCTTCATCGTGTTGTTAGGCATCTGCGTGGTGACGCGCGCGCCGGTGCTGCCCGAGCCGCGGCGCGAGCTCGCGATCTTCATCGCGCTCGCCTTGGGCCCCATGCTCCTCGGTCACACCGGCCTCAACTGGGCCCTCAAGTACCTGCCCGCGTACGTGGTGAACGTGACGGCGCTCGGCGAACCCGTCGGCGCCACGCTCATCGCGGCGCTCGTCCCCAGCATTCGCGAAGTGCCGTCGACGCTCACGCTCGTCGGCGGCACCTTCGTGTTGGGCGGCGTCGTCCTCGCGGTGGCTCGCACCGCGATCGTTCCCAAGCAGACGGCGGTTCGTGATGCAGCTTGACCTGGATGTCGTCGCCACGCGCGGCGATCTCGTGGAATCCCATCACCGCGTGCATGCCGTGGTGGTCGACGCAACGGACCGCGTCGTGTGCGATAGCGGCGACATCGATCTCGTGACGGTCTGGCGATCGTGCGCCAAGCCGTTCCAGGTGATCCCACTGCTCGAATCGGCCGCGTTCGACCAGCTCGGTTGGGGCGACGACGCGCTGGCGCTCGCGTGCGCATCGCACGGCGGCGAGCCGGAGCACGTCGAGCTCGCGCGCCGCATGCTCGACGCGGTGGGTCTCGAGGAAGGCGACCTCGTGTGCGGACCGCACGACCCGCTCACGCGACGCGGCGCGCGCATGCTCCAGCAGTCGGGCGACGCGCCCACCCGTCTCCACAACAACTGCTCCGGCAAGCACGCGGCGATGCTCGCGCACGCGCGGCGCGCGGGATGGCCCACGTTAGGCTACGAGACGACGTGCCACCCGGTGCAGCAGGGCGCGCTCCAGGAAGTCGCGCGATGGACGGGCGTGCCGGCCGACGACATCGCGCAAGTGGTGGACGGCTGCGGCGTGGTCGCGTTCGGCCTGCCCTTGCGCGCGATGGCGCTCGCCTTCGCCCGGTTAGGCGACGCGGCGCACCGCGGCGTCGACGTGCCGCAGCGCATCGTGCACGCGATGACTACGCGTCCGTACCTCGTGGGCGGCACCGACCGCTTCGACACGGTCCTCATGGAAGAGACGCAAGGCGCGGTGTTGTCGAAGGTCGGCGCCGAGGGCGTGCATTGCGTGGCGATTCCCGCCGCGGGCCTGGGACTCGCGATCAAGGTGGAAGACGGCGCATCGCGCGCCCAACATCCGGCCGTGCTGCGCGCGCTGCAATACCTGGGGCTCCTGCCGGAGACCCTGCCGCCCCGACTCCACGGGTTCCTGACCACGCCCATCATCAATACGCGCGGTGCGACCGTCGGCGACGTCCATCCGGCGTCGTGACCGCCCGCAACGAAACAGTTCGCCGAACGCAAATTCGATGACGGCCACGCCTCCACCGGTGCGTACACTGCCTGCACTCGACGACGCGACGCGCGGCCTCGTGGCGCTCGCGGTGTCCATCGCGAGCGATGGCGAGCTGGCGCTCCGCGAGGCCATGGCGCGCACGGCGGCCGCGCGCATCGATCCCGTGTGGGTGGAGGAGCTCATTCTGCAGTCGCACTTGTTCAGCGGATTCCCGCGCGCGTTGAACGCGGCGCGCGAGTGGCGGCGTGCCTCGGGCCGGCACGCGCCTAACGGAGATCCGGACGCGGATCCGGCGCCGGCGCGCGTCCGCGCCTGGTACGCGCGCGGCCAATCCACGTGCGCCACGGTCTACGGCGACACGTACGAGCGCCTGCGCGCCAACATCCGCGACCTGCACCCGGCGCTCGACGCGTGGATGATCGTCGACGGCTACGGCAAAGTCCTGGGACGACCGCAGCTCGACCTGCGCCGCCGCGAGCTGTGCATCGTCGCCGTCTGCGCGGTCGGCGAGCACGACCGGCAGCTCCACGCGCACCTGCGGGGCGCGATCAACGCGGGCGCATCGCCCGCCGACATCGATGACGTGCTCGACATCGTCGCGCCTCGCGTGAGCGACGACGCCATTCGCCGATTCCGTTTGCTCTGGGACCGGGTACGCGCCGCATGAGCCCCTTCATCGATCGCGTCGAGATCCAGGTCGAAGCCGGGACCGGCGGCTCGGGATGCGTCTCGTTCCGGCGCGAGCACCGTGTGCCCATGGGCGGTCCCGACGGCGGCGATGGCGGGCGCGGCGGCAACGTCGTGCTGCGCGCCGACAGCAATCTCGCGACGCTGCTCGACTACACGTATCGCACACGGTTCGCCGCCGATCGCGGCGAGCACGGCATGGGAGCGAACAAAACGGGCCGCTCGGGCGAGGACATCGTCCTCCCGGTTCCGCCGGGCACCGTGGTGCGCGACCTCGATACCGGCGAACTGTTAGGCGAAGTGATCGAGGACGGACAGACGCTCCTCGCCGCGCGCGGCGGGCGCGGCGGCCGCGGCAACGCGTTCTTCGTCTCGTCCACGCACCAGGCGCCGCGCGACTGGCAGGTGGGCGAGGAAGGGCAGTCCCGCCGCATCGAGCTCGAGCTCAAGCTCATCGCCGACGTCGGTCTCGTGGGTCAGCCCAACGCCGGAAAGTCCACACTCCTCTCCGTCATCTCGGCCGCCCACCCCAAGATCGCCGATTATCCGTTCACCACGCTCTCGCCTAACTTGGGCGTGGTGCAGTTGTCCGACCACCGGACGTTCGTGGTCGCCGACATCCCGGGCATCATCGAAGGCGCCCACGAGGGACGCGGGCTGGGTCTCACGTTCCTCCGGCACATCGAGCGCACGCGCATCCTCGCGTTTCTCGTTCCGGTCGACGCCCTCGACTGGCAGGCCGAGTACGATGGACTCCGCCGCGAGGTCGCCAGCTATTCGGCCGAGCTCGCGTCCAAGCCCCATTGCGTGGTGTTCACCAAGATGGATCTGTTAGGCGAGCTCGATCCGCCGCCCATCCACGCGCCCGAGGCCTTCGGCATCGTCGCCATCAGCGCGGTCGCCCGGTTAGGCCTCGACGCGCTGCTCGCCGCGCTGTGGACCAGACTCCTCGAGATCCGCACGGCCGCCGCCGCGGCCGCCCGAGCCAACGACGCCGCCTTGCCCTGACCCCGAATCGCGGCGCCGGGCGCTCGCGCTCTCCCTTCTGCCGCGCGTTGGGATCACAACGTACCACGACCTCGTTGCACGATTTGGCTCCGCCCCGGAAGCATTCGATGCGACCGGCGATGTCGCCGATCGCGCCGCGGCTCTCGAGTCAGCGGATCGTGCCTTCGCGCGCGCGAATCGTCTCGGCGCCACGTTGATCCTCGCCGGCGACGATGACTATCCGCCCAAGCTGCTCGATCTCGACCACGCCGGTGCACCCAACCAACGGCTCTCGCCACCTCTCCTGTGGGCGCTGGGTCGAACGAGTCTCCTGCGCTCGACCATCGTCGCCATCGTCGGCACACGTCGCGCGACGCTGTATGGCGAGCGCGCCACCGCCGACATCGCATCGGCGCTCGCACGCGCCGGCGCGACGATCGTGAGTGGCATGGCTCGCGGCATCGATGCAGCCGCCCACCTCGCCGCGCTCTCGACTCCCGGCGGCTCGACCATCGCCGTCCTCGGCACCGGAGTCGATGTCGCATATCCGTCGGCGCACCGCGCTCTGCACGAGCGCATCGCGTCCGAGGGGCTCCTGCTCTCCGAGGAGCTCCCTGGCGACCGTGCTAACGGAGGCTCATTCCCCAAACGCAACCGCATCATCGCCGCGCTCGCGCGCCTGACCATTGTTTGCGAGGCGCCGGAACGCAGCGGTGCCCTCATCACCGCGGACTACGCCCGCGACCTCTCGCGCGACTATGCAGCGGTGCCCGGACGCATCGATTCGCTCCAGAGCCTGGGTTCCAACCGTCTGCTTCGCGACGGAGCGCAAGTGATCGCCGATGTCGACGACGCGTTAGGCCTCATCCATGCCGCCCCGTCGCGGCGCATCGAGCCTTCATTCGACATGCCCGACGAACGCGCCGTGTGGGACGCGCTCGCACAGGGTCCCGCCGACATCGATACGCTCACGGATCGCGCGCGGCTCGCGGCTCGCGCATGTCTCGCCGCAGTAACGGCGCTCGAACTACGAGGACTGGTCCAGTGCGCGCTCGATGGCGAGATCCGTCGCCGATAAACGAGCCCTTAGCTCGAGGTCGAGCCGCGCAAACTGGATTCTTCGACCAAGGGATCAAAGGATGACGACAAGGATGCCAGAGATGGGGTTATCCTTGGCGGATTCAGTCGGTGCGTGCAACGGTTGCCATCGACTGACCTGACGACGAGGCTCCATCTCGCGCGGGCAAACTCCCGTGATCCGTCATTCGTTGTTCGTTTCGTGCTTTCCTACCCGTGGTCCGTCGTTCGGTGTTCGTTATCCGGCGACGGCCGTCGCCGGCTTCTCAGGTCGCATCATGTTTCGCTGGACACACTGGTCACGAACAACGACGGACGGACCACGGGTAGGAAAACACGAAACGCACAACGAGTGACGGACCACGGGGAGGCCGCACCCGTTGCATTGACCGGTTGAACCGGCCAACAATGACGGTTGGTGCGGCGTACGCGGCGGCGTTTCCGCATTTCGCCGCACCGCTGCTTGCATTCGCGTGGATGATCGGATTTTCGCGCGTGCGACTGCGCGTGCACTATCCGGGCGACGTCCTCGCGGGGCAGGCGATCGCG
>DASVAC010000269.1:0-2976 GCA_036376535.1 Gemmatimonadaceae bacterium
GGCAAGGCCGGCGTCCCGATGATCTCGGCTTCCGAGGCGACGAAGTCGGGCGGCATCGTGCCGTTGACCAAGGGCAGGAAATGACACGTGGCGCAGCGCGCCTTGCCCGCGAACACGGTGAACCCGAACCGCTCCGTGGGCGAGAGCGCGGCCGTGTCGCCCTGGACGGCGCGGTCGAAGCGGGAGTCGAGGGCGTTTAGCGAACGCACGTACGCGCCTAACGCGAGGCGCAGTTGCTCCGCGGTGATCGAACGGTCGCGGGCGCGCGGGAAGGCGCGCGCGAACGCGGCGACGTAGCCGGGATCGCGGCGCAAGCGCGCGGCGGCGAGCTCTGGGCTGCTAGCCATCTCGGTCGGACTCGCGAGCACCATGCCCGCTTGCATCTCGAGGGATCGCGCCCGGAGGTCATCGAAGAGGAGCGGCGCATACCCGGCGTTCACCAGCGTCGGCGTGTTGCGATCGTTGCCGCTGGTATGCGTGAGCAGCGCGCTCCGAGCGCGCCCATCGGTGAAGGCGCGCGATGGGTCGTGGCAGAAGGCGCACGATCGCGTGCGCGGACCCGACAGCGTCGGGTCGACAAAGAGCCGGCCTCCGAGCGCGAGCAGAGCAGCCGAGGAGCTCGGCGCATCGACGGGCGCGAAGGCGGACGCGTCGAACGCGCCGTTCTCGTACACGCTCGCGGCGCTCTGGCGCCACAGGCGGCGGAGCGCCGGTGGTGCCGGCAACGTCCGCCGAGCATCGGCAATCGCGTGCGCCGCCGGATTCGCATAGGCGACGATGAAGGTCAACCGATTCAACGAATCGAACTGCGAATGCAGTCGCAGGTATGCCGCGGCGCGCGTGAGTGCGGAGTCGACGCGACTCCACGGTACCACAGCGCGACCGTCGGGTGACTCGCCAGCCGCGGCGCGTACGAGGCTGCGCGCGCCCTCGAGACTTTCCGCGCATTCGACGATCGCGTCGCCCGATTGCGGCGCATCGAATCCCGCGACGCCGAGTGTCGCGATGCGGGCGATCTCCAGGCGAAGGGCGTCGAGGAGATCGGCGTCCGATATGGTGACCCGACTCGTCATGCCGCGGAGCGCCACCACCGCGCGACGCATCGCGCGCACGGTGGACGCGAGCGAGTCGCGTCCGGGATCGTCGTGGTAAAACAGCGCGGCTTCGATCACCTGGAAGCCGGCGGGCGCGCCTAACGCTACGTACGGTTTGTCTTCCGACGGTTCTTCCGGCGGGCCATTCAACGCTTCGACGGCCGTCGGCGCAAACGCTTCCAGTAGCGTCTCGATATGCTTGTAGTCGGAGCGGGCGGCACGGAACGCCGCAATGGCCGAAGGCGACGCGCCCCGCTGCAACGCGGTGTCGAGTCCGTCCAGCGCGATGGCGAGCGTATCGAGGCCGCGCTCGAACGCGTGACGGACGACAGGCGCCGGCACGGACGTGCGAGCCGTCTCGTGCCGGTACCCAGCCGCCATCCCCGCGGCGCACGCCACGGCGAGGAGCGCCAGCGACGCTCCCCGCCTCCATTCCGTTAGGCGCGAACCGCGGACGGCGTCAGGTGCCGTCCTGGTTTCCCTGTCCATTGGTGCCCGGTCCGTTGCCACCGCCAAAGTCGAACGCGTTGGTCAGGTCGTCCGCGGTCGCATCGCGAGACGTGAGCGGCTGGAGATTCCACCGGTGCTCGATCAGCGCGAGAATGGACGTCGTGTCGTACCGGCGATGATCGATGAAATGCCGCTTGGCGAACGGGGAGATGATGATCGTGGGCACGCGACTGCCCGGACCCCACCGATCCACCACGGGCGGCGCGACGTGATCCCAGAATCCACCGTGCTCGTCGTACGTGATGATGATCGCAGTGGTCGACCAATCCGGTCCGTTGCGCACGGCGTTGATCAGGTCGAGGACGTGCTGCTCGCCGGTGATGAGGTCGGCGTAGCCCGGATGCTCGTTGTTCGGCCCGAGCGGCTTGACGAACGACACGGCCGGCAGCTGGCCCTTCTTCGCCGCCGCCATGAACGCCGCCTCGTCGAGCAAGTGCTCGGCCTTGGCCGCCGTGCCGTCGGCGTAGTTGGCGAAGAACGCGAAGGGCTGGTGGTGGAACTGGAACAGCGGATCGGGATGGCCGGCGAGGGCGTCGTTCCAGCCGCCGGCGTACCACGCCCAACTGAGACGCTTCGCCGACAGGCGATCGCCGATCGTGGCGAACGTCTGGTTAGGCACGAGCTGGTTGGCGGGCGTCGTGGACGGGTGCGGCTGGTTCACCGTGAACAGCGTGTTGACGGCGTATCCATCCGGCGTCACCGCGCCGTCCGTGATCACGGAGCCGTCGGGCGCCAGCGTCGCGACGAGACTGGTCGGCGCGTTCGGGAACACCGGCGTGCGAGCCGCGATCAGCCAGAAGTGATTGAGGAACGAGCCGCCGAATGCCGCGTGATAGAAGTTGTCGCAGAGGACGTAGTTCGCGGCCTCTTTGGCGAGCGGCACGTCGGCCGTGTGGTAGAAGCCCATCGACTCGCCCTTGGCGTCGCTGACGAGCGCGAACTTGTCCATCTTGCCGCCGTCGATCTGCTGCTGCTCCTGATAGAAGCGGTGCACCAGGTCGGGGATCTTCTGCGTGGCGGGCACGAACTGCTCGATGCCGAACGGCGCGTTAGGCAGCGTGATCGGGAAGGGCGCGCCCGCATTCTCCGGCAGCGTGGCGAACGGCGTCCCGGTCGCGTCGACCTGCGTCTCGGTCTGCGTTGCGTTGGCCAATCCGTTTGCGCCGGGGAACTCGCCGTACAGGTTGTCGAAGCTGTGATTCTCGAGATAGATCACCACGACGTGTTGCAGCCTGCTGAGTCCTCGGTCCCCGTTGTTCACCCCGCCGCGATCGGCGTTGGCCGTCGTCGGCGCGGTTGACTGGTCCTGGCGGCAGCCGATCGCTGCCACTGCTGCGAGCACGCAGGCCATGCCGGCCATGCGTCTCCGGAT
>DASVAC010000270.1:0-5592 GCA_036376535.1 Gemmatimonadaceae bacterium
GACGCGTACGTCAATTCCAACGGCGACAATCGCGACCATGCGATCGGTACGATCCGCGCCGACTATGCGTTCGCACCGTGGCTGCGTGCGTCGATCCGTACGGGCATCGACTGGTGGCACGATCGGGAATTCGCGCACGACGTCCTGGCGAGCGAGCCGGTATTTCCTGTGTTGACCGGATCCGCGGGTGCCACGACGTATCGCGAACAGAATTCCGACCTGTTGGTGAGTGTCGCACACTCGTTGATCGGTACGCTCGCCATGAGCCTCGATGCCGGCGTCGGGACGCGCGGCGGCCGCGAGACGCAATCGACGACCGTCACCGACGAGTTAGGCAGTTTGGTCTCGCTCTTCCGGACATCGACCCGCATGAAGACCAACAGTGCGTATGGACGGCTCGGCGTGTCGTTCGACAGCACGCTGTTCCTCGACGCAACGGGCCGCAAGGATTGGTTGGTGGAGGGACCGGAATTCTATCCGTCGGTGTCCGCCGCCTACGATTTCGTGCGGCCACTGACGAACGGATTGTTGGGCGGGTTGGTCTCTGCCGGGAAGCTGCGCGCGAGCTGGGCGCAGGTTGGCGGCGAAACTGAGTTCATGATTCTCGACCGAACGAGCTCTCAGGAAGAGGGAGTCGACCTCGGACTGCTGCACGACCGCGTCTCGCTCAGCGGGACGTACTATGACGAACGCACCCTATCGCGATTCGTCCTCCTGTCTGCGTTCCCGGTGCCGGCAGAGCGATCGGTGGCGATTACCGATCGCGGCATCGAGCTCGCATTGAACGCCGCCGCGGTGAAGCGTCCGAACGGTCTCGAGTGGGTCCTTGGTGTTCGCTTCGCGAAGAACCGCAGTCACGTGCAGGGGCCGCCATCGCTCATCGGGATCAATGGCATCGGAAGCGCATCGATTCTGACGGGACATCCGTACGGTACCATCGTCGCCTATGCACCGACTCGCGATTCGTTAGGCCGAATGATTCTCGAGGACGGCTTGCCGGATGAGCAACTCGAGCCGCTCGGCTCGGACTTGCCGTCGTGGGTTGGTGGCCTCGAGAGCGACGTGCGATACAGGCGGCTCTCCCTCATGGTCCTGGTGGACAGTCGGCACGGCGGCCACGTGTACAGCCAGACGAACGAGTGGGGAACGTTAGCCGGCACGCTCTCGTCCACGGTCAGGCTGCGGGAGCAGGGCGGGACGATCGTGTTGCCAGGCGTGAACCCGGATGGGACGCCCAACACGACCGCCATTTCCCCGCAAGATTACTATGAGTTCATGGCGCGAGACGCCGACTTTGCGGAGTTCGATGGGAGTGAGGTCGAACTACGAGAAGTCCGGCTCGCGTACAGCGTGCAGCCGCGATTGGCTGCGCGCCTGCATCTCACGGCGCTCGAGATCGCGGCGATTGGGCGAAATCTGTTATCGCACAGCGATGCGCCCAACTTCGACCCGCAGTCGGTGTTCGACACGGGCCCGAACCAGGGGCAAGAAATCGCGGGTGTGCCGAGCACGCGCAGCGTAGGACTGACGCTCAAAATCGTCCCCTGAACGCGCGAGCGGCGGCGCGATCCCCGCGCCGCCGCTCCCGTTAGGCGCCGCCCCCGGCCGCGGTCAGTTGCCGAAGCTGATGCCGAACGTGACCGGTATCATCTGCAACCGCTGGCGCGGCGTGAACACGTAGTGATACCGCCCCTCCGCGAACAGGCTCGAGTTGCCGAGCCCGATGCGGATGCCCGCCCCCGCGTTGAGCCCGAAGTCGTTCTCGCTCGTGTTGCCCGACAGGATCACCGTGCTCCCGATGGTTCGCGCGCGGTACTTGTCGTTGTACCACCCGATCCCGGCGATGAGGTACGGCACCACCGGCGTCTTGGGCGCGGTCACCAGATTGGCTACCAGGTTCGCGTTCACCGTCCACACCTGCAGGGTCCGCGCATCGGTGATCTTGGTGGGCAGGGAGTTGAACATCGCGTCGACGCGAAAGCCTAACGGAGACGCTTGGGACCGGAAGGACAGGTCCGCCAGCACGTTGTACCCGGTCTTGTTCGTCGTGCTGAGCGTGCTCACCGGGAACGTGAAGCCGCCGCCAACACCGAGCCCGACCTGCGCGCGGGCCATGGACGGCGCGACCATCGCGGCGCCGAGCGCGAGCATGACACTGGGAACGACCATCGACACACGCATAAGCGCAGACTCCCACCTGAAGGACGCGTACACGACGCATGAAGGCCGGCACGTCGTCCCTGCCGCCCCACCGCATTGAACACGGCGCGTGGAGGGCAAGAGGGAGACCACCATTCGTGCCAGGCGTGAGCCACACGCACCACGCGTTGTTCACGCGCGCGTGTCACGTTTCGCGCACGGAACCGGCGCCGGCTTGCCAAGCCGTTCCGTCAGGCTCAAGTTGTGCGACACATCCGACGTGTGGTTGCTGGGCGAGTAATGCCCGGATTCGTGGACGCTCTGTCTCCCCAAACCGAGGACACGACAATGGCAATCCTGTGGTGGATCATCGTCGGCCTGATCGCGGGCTACATCACCGGCAAGTTGATGAAGGGATCGGGCTACGGCACGCTCATGGACATCGTGGTCGGCATCGTGGGCGCGATCATCGGCGGTTTCATCATGCGCGTGCTCGGATTCGGCGGGAGCCACGGCATGATCTACACGATCCTGATCGCGATTCTCGGCGCGGTCATCCTCACGTGGATCGTGCGGCTCGTGACGGGCGGAAAGCGGGCACAGCTTTAGGCGCACGCGACCGAGAAGGTGGCCTAACGAAAGCAGACGAACGACGCCGCCGGCGGGCCGGGTGCCCGCCGGCGGCGCATCGTCTCAGGCGCGCCCGTGCAGCGCGTCCTCGAGGAGCGACACCGTCGCGGCAGGATCGGCGACCTCGACCACGAGACGCCGGTAGTGCTCGTGGTCCAACTCGATCACGATCGTGCGCTCGGGGTCGTGCACGTCGTAGAACACCGCGCCGTCGTGCTGATAGAACGTCCCCGCGGTGAGCACGCCGGGAATCTGCGTGCCCGGCATCCGGAACCCATGCCACCACCCGCGCGCCGGCTCCGCATCGACACGCGCCGACGTGATGTGCGCGAGCGGAATCTCGAGGCGGCTCTTCAGCGACCACATCTTGTCCCACCCATCCACGTCGAATCGAACGCGATCGCCCTCGACCGTGACGTCAACCATGTGCGCTCTCCTGCGAGCTCGGCGGCTCCGAGAGTGAATTCGACCAACCAGACGCACGTCGCGGAGAGACGATAGGTCGTGCCGCGCCGGCGTCAAGCGCGCGCGAAGATTCGTCTACGCGTCCGTGCCGCGCTCGCTTCTTCTTCGAATCTTCATACCTCGGGCGCATGACTTGCCTTTATTGCATGCGAGCGGAGCACGCCGGCATGATCGCGCGTCGCGGTTCATCACCCCACGAGGTTTCCGGATGGTCGCTCGCGCGAAAGTCCGCGCGTTCTACGATGAGTTCTTCGAGTCCCGCATGGTGCAGTACCGGTTGTTCGGCAACCGGCGCATCGAGCTGGCCTCGCGGCGCATCGAGCCGTACGTCCAACCGGGACACCGCGTTCTGGACGTCGGGTGCGGCATCGGGATCGTCACCGAGCGCATCGGCGCGCGCCTCCGCGGCGGACACGTGTGGGGCATCGATCTTGGCGGCCGCAACATCTGGTACGCCTCGCACACCGTAAGGAAATCGAGCGTGTCGTTCTTCACGGCCGACATCCTGACGGACGCGGGACAGATTCGCGAGCGCACGGGCGGCGCGTTCAACGTTATCACGCTGGTCGACGTCATCGAGCACATTCCGGAGACCGAGCGATCCGGCCTGTTCGTTAGGCTGCGCGAGCTGAGCGCGCCCAACGCGCTGTTGATCCTCACCCATCCGAGCCCGCAGTACCAGCGGTGGCTCCAGCGCAACCGGCCGCAGGAGCTGCAAATCATCGACAACACCATCGAGCTGCCCACCCTGCTCGCCGAAGCGGGCGCGGCGGGCTACTCGCTGCGCCACTATTCGCTCGAGGACGTGTGGATGCGCAATCAGTACGTGCATTGCGTGCTGCAGACCGATGACGCCCTCGGCGAGCCAGCGCGGCCCGAGCCGACGTTGGGCCGGGAGATCGGCGAGCGCGTGCAGCGCGCGACCCGGAAGGCGTTCGTGCTGCCGTGGCGCCGCTGGAGATTCGTGACGCGCATCCTCAAGGAAGAACGGCGCGAGAAAGGCCCACACGCCGTCGATTCGTGATCGCTCCCGGGGGAGAGCGGGACACGAACCGGCGGCGTGCGCACCCACTGCGGCCACCGTTAGGCAACGGCGGCTGACTTACCGCATCGCGGCGGCGTCGACAAAGGCCATGGTCGCGCGCGCACCTTCACCGCCGCCCACGTTCACGTCCACTTCCTGACCGGCGCGGTATCCGCTCGTGATCACGCCGTGCAGCAGCATCTTGCCGTTCGCCGTGCCGCTCCCGAACAACTCGGCCGTGAAGGACTTGGATGGATCACGCGCCTCGTACTCCCAGCGTACGAGCACCGGCCACGCCGGATCGATCGCGCTCTCGGGCACGCCGATGCGCTCGAGCGTGAGCGTTACGGTGCCCTTGAAGGCGCCGTCGGCATGGCCGCGCCACGAGGGATGCTGCTCGCGCGCGAGGCGATCGGCGTCGCTGTGGATGGGCGTCGGCGCAAGCGTGGCGACCTGGATGCTGTCGGGCGGGTTGTAGGGGACTTGCGCTCCGAGCGCGGCGGGAGCGGCAGCCAGCAAAGTCGCGACGGCTACGAGCGCAGCGGCGCGCGGTGTATCGAAGGTGGGGCGAAGCATATCTCCTCCCGGTCGTATACGGGCCTGCCGCTCGCCGGTCAGCGTGGTCGGCGGCCTCGGTATTGAGACTACGATCGGGCGTGCGTGTGGAGGTTGAAGTACCGTTAGGATTTCGAGCGGACTCGGTCACACCGCGTCAAGGTCGGGTCAAGATCGATAGCGATTGGTGAATGTTCTCGAAACCAGGAAACCTTTTCGTGAAGCGGGTCGTCGCAGGCGTTCGTTAGGACCGAGCTGGCTGGTGGTATTGGGGGAAGGGGGAAGCGCTCGCTGTCGCTCGCTGGGGGAAGCGCTGCGCTGGGGGAAGCGGCGGCGACGCCGCCTGAGGGATCGGAACGACATCAGTGGCCTTTGAGTGGAGAGTGCCGGCGGCGGTTCGCGGGCTCGAGCACTGCACTCCAGTCGCGCAGACCATTGACGGTGTTCCGTTCCCTCAGGCGGCGTCGCCGCCGCTTCCCACAGCGCAGCGCTTCCCCCAGCGCAGCGCTTCCCCCAGCGAGCGACAGCGAGCGCTTCCCTCAACTGGCCGGGTTGCTTCGCTCTCGCGAGGCGGTTAAGCTCCGTCCGGCCCCAACGTCGCGTGCTGTGGCGAAGGGTCCAAGCCGGCCGTGGCCGGCGTCCCCGCTTCGGACGACATGCCCAGCGCAACCACGATTCTCGACGCGCGCGCGATGGATCGCACGCTGCGTCGCATGGCAGACGAAATCGTCGAGCTGAACGACGGCACGGACAATCTCATCATCGTCGGCATCCAGCGC
>DASVAC010000271.1:0-4413 GCA_036376535.1 Gemmatimonadaceae bacterium
CGGCGGTAGGCGAGGCCGAGGTCATCGAGCGCTTCGGGCACGAGCGCGTCGGGTGCCACCGCGACGACCAACGAACCGTCGTCCGTAAGAACGGTTGGGCACACGCGGTGATGCAGCAGGTAGTCGCGCGACACGCCGCCCGCGAGTGCCACGGCACCCGGGCTGGTTCCGACATCGGACATAGAGCAGCCTCGCTCTCGAGCAACCGGGCGCCGTTCAACGGTGACTAACGCGCCGGATGCGATGGGGGCGCACGGTAGGAGCGTGCGCCCGCGAGAGCAAGCACGGAATTGACCTCGATCGCACGTTTTCTGACCTCGCGGCCTGGCGATGACCTTCGCCGTGCCGTCCTCCTAACGCGCCGCCTGGCTCAGCTCGCTTGTCGGTCGATTGGGTGGTCTCGATGCTCGAACGCGTGCTCTTGGCATGCGCCGAACATCTCGCGCACGGCAATGGCGGCGATGTCTTCGAGCGTTCGCGCGCGAAATTCCGATCGCGTCAAGCCGGTCCGGCGCTTGATCAGGTTCGCGAGCGACCCGCCGGATCCAAGCCCGAGCTCGTGCGCCACAGCCTCGAAGCTTGCCGGTGTCCTGTCCAGTCGGGCTTTGGCGCGGAGCAGGAGCACCCACGCGATCAGATGGTTAGGCAGGCAGAGGCCGAGCGCCGTGAAGCGACGGACGAGCGTTTCCGGTCGCACCCGCGCTGCCGCTGCCAGCGCGCGTACGCTTGGACGGACAGCGCCATCGTGGCTTACGCACCAGTGGAAATAGCGCATGACGGCCTCCGGCGCTCGGGGGCAGACCAGACGCCGCACGGATCTGTCGGCATCCTCGGCCGAGGTACCAGCGAGTAGCGCGCGGCGCGTCTGTGCGGGCGATTCTTCACGAGGGATAATGACACCCGCACTGCCGAGATGCTGCACGCGCATTAGCGCCTGCAGATCGGGACCGTCCCTATGACAGACAACGAAGACTCGGATGCTCGGCTTGCACACCGTAGCGTCGCGCACGACCGCACTGACACGGCGCAGCTCGGCTTCCTTGACGCCCAACACCAGGACGTCCGGTAGCTCGCGGCAATCGCACTGAGAAAGGGTCTGGATGTCGCAAAGGAATTGCAAGTGTGCAACCTCCTCCACGGCCTCCCGGAGATGCGCGGCCGCCTCGGCATCCCCGACCATCGCAATGATGCGGAGCATACGAGTGACACCATTTGCCTAACTAAGGTCTACCGAACGCAGCGGGGTGTGGACAGGGCGGCCGTACCGAGGGCGGCGGCCGTGACGCGGGAGGGCAATCTTAGCGCGGGCGCTGGAAAACAGGAAGCCACCCGTCGGTTATCTTCTCGACGAGCGCCAGGGGCAGCGAGCCGCAACTCACGCGGCGATACGCGGCGCTGTGCCGGGGCTGCGCGGATAGCAACGCCAGACCAATCAGCGCACGAGCGCCAGGAAGTCCTCGACAGAGAGCTGCGCTTGCTTCAGGATGTGGGCGAGGGTCGAGCGCTTGACCGGTCGGTGCGCCGGCACGATGATCTTGAGCGTTTTCTGCTCGGCGTGCTTCTGAAGACGGATGTGACTTCCGTGCTGGCGAACCACGACCCAGCCGTCGCGCTGAAGGGCCCGGACGATGCGATCGTAGGGAAGCTGTGGAACTTTGTTCAGACCGCGATCTCCACGAGTTCCGCGGCCTCCGTGATCTCGCGGGCGGCGAGGTCATCCTCGACGGGTTCGAGATACAACTGAATCGCATCGCGGATACTCGCGAGTGCCTCCTCGCGCGTATCGCCCTCGCTGATGCAGCCCGGCAGACTCGGAACCGTGACGGTATAGCCGCCGTCCTCGCTCGGTTCGAGCATGACGCGAAGTTGCACGGAGTCCTCCTTGTTCGGGCGTTGTTTGTCCGAAAGCTAGTTCCTGTGCCCGACCGAGCGAGTGGCAGAGCACGTAGCCGTGTCCCGGCCGGCAACCTGTCGCACCTAGACCCGTATAATGCCGAGTCTCCCGCGCGCCGCAGCTTCAGGAACTATAACGCATCTTATATGAGTCGCCACTGAATCTAGCGTCTTATATATGGTACATTAGCGAATGCCTCGTCCCAATGGCCGTATCCCGAGTGTCGTGCGTCGAGCGCTGCAAACGCTGGGCGGAAATCTTCGGGCCGCGCGCTTACGACGACGAATTTCGACGGCCGTGTTAGCCGAACGTGCTCTGATCTCGCGAGCCACGCTGCACAGGGCCGAACGCGGCAACCCCGCGGTGAGCATGCGCACATATGCAACCGTTCTGTGGGCCCTCGGCTTGGGCGACCGCCTCATCGAACTTGCGGCGCCGTCCCGAGATGGCGTTGGGCTGGCGCTCGAGGAGGAGCGACTTCCTCAGCGAATAAGGCGCCCTCGCGCTCGACGATCGCTGCACGAGCCGGATGAACGGAGAGCGATCCGGCAGCCTACGTCCACGTAGAGTTAGGCGACGTATACACTTCGTAGGACGTGTATGGACGTCCGGCAAAGGACGTGAGACGGCCACCTTCGAGTGCGACATCGGATGGTCCACGAACCCGGAGCGTTTGGCTTGGCTGGCGTTTGGTACTTTTAGGGCGAGCTAGTCGGTCGGTGCCCGCTGTCACCGATCTTCCCTATAGATTGCGCAGCAATGGGACTATCTCCCGCCACGCAGCCAAGAGCCCTCCGTGTCGCAACGCGCACGTCCGAGCTCGCGCTTCGGCAAGCCCGTCAGGTCACATCGATGCTCGCCGCGCACGGCGTGCACACAGAGCTCGTGGCCTTCAAGACCGCCGGCGACAAACGCGTGGACCAACCGCTGCGCGAGATCGGCGCCAAGGGCCTGTTCACCCACGAGCTCGAGACCGCGCTCGCGCAGGGGAGAGTCGACTGTTGCGTGCATTCGCTCAAAGACCTGCCCACCGATTCGCCCTCAGGCCTAACGATCGCCGCGGTGCTCGAGCGCGAGGACCCGCGCGATGTGCTCGTGGTGAACGCGAGCATCCCCGCCGAGTCCCTGGCCGAGCTGCCGCGCGGCAGCCGCGTCGGGACATCCAGCTTGCGGCGCCGCGCCCAACTGCGCGCCGCGCGCCCCGATCTCGATGTGGTCGACCTGCGCGGCAACGTGCCGACGCGCGTGCGCAAAGTGGACGAGGGACAGGTGCACGCCGCGATCCTCGCCGCGGCAGGCCTCCGCCGGCTGGATGCGCACGGCCGCATCTCGGCGTGGCTCGACGCACCCGAATGGCTGCCGGCGCCGGGGCAGGGCGCCATCGCCGTGCAGGCCCGCGACGACGACGCGCCCGCGTTAGGCATACTCGCGCGCCTGAACCATGCCCCAACGGCCGTCGCCGTTGCGGCCGAGCGCGCGTTCCTCGCCGCGCTCGAGGGCGGATGCCAGGTGCCCATCGGCGCGCTCGTCATGTCCGACGCATCGGGCCTCGTCCTCTACGGACTCATCGCCGACATCGATGGCCGCCGCGTGCTGCGGGGCCACGCGCCCGTGGATCCCGACGACCCCGCGGTGTCCGGCGCGTCGCTCGCCGCCGATTTGCTCCGGCGTGGCGCGGCGGAAATTCTCGCCGGCCTGCGCAATCTCGAGGCGGTTCCCGCGCCGCAGCCCGAATGATGCAGCGCCCTCTTTCTCGATCACTCCGTTAGGCACATGGCCTTTCCCGTCCACCGTCCGCGCCGGCTGCGGCGCACCGAATCGCTGCGCCGCCTCGTCCGCGAAACCAACCTCGTGCCGGGGCAGCTCGTGCTGCCGCTGTTCGTGCGTCCTGGGAAGAAAGTTCGGCGCCCCATCGACGCGATGCCGGGCGTCGCCCAAACATCGGTCGACGAAATGCTGCGCGATGCCGAGCGCGCCGCGAAGGCCGGCGTGGGCGGCGTGCTCCTGTTCGGCATTCCCGAGCACAAGGATGCAACCGGCACGAAGTCGTGGGCCGATGATGGTCCGGTCCAACGCGCCGTGCGCGCGCTGAAAAGGGAGCTGCCGGATCTGGTCGTGATCACCGACGTGTGTCTCTGCGAATACACGGACCACGGACACTGCGGCGTCCTCGTCGACGGCGACGTCGACAACGATGCGACACTCGAGCTGCTCGCGCGCGAAGCGGTCTCGCACGCACGCGCAGGCGCGGACGTGGTCGCGCCGAGCGACATGATGGATGGCCGCGTCGCCGCGATTCGCCGCGCGCTCGATGGCGCGCAACACACACACACGCCTATTCTGTCGTACGCGGCCAAGTTTGCGTCGGTGTTCTACGGCCCGTTCCGTGAGGCAGCGGAATCGACGCCGCGCTCGGGCGATCGGCGCGGCTATCAAATGGATCCAGCGAACGCGCGCGAGGCATTGCGCGAAGTGAAGCTCGACCTCGACGAGGGCGCGGACGCCGTGATGGTGAAGCC
>DASVAC010000272.1:0-5201 GCA_036376535.1 Gemmatimonadaceae bacterium
CGACGGCACGCTACTCGGCGGCCTCGGTGTGAGCGGCGACATGAGCTGCGCCGACCACAACATCGCGTGGAAAGTGCGGTTCCTGCTCGGTCTCGACCACGTGCCCGCGGGCGTGAGTCCGGCGCCGGCGTTCGACAACATTATCTACGATTTTAGCGGCGTCGGGGCGGACCAGGTGAGCGCGGGCGGATTCGGTCATCCGACGTGCACGGCTGGGACGACGGCGGTGAGTCTCGCCCTGCCGACCGACTTCCCGATTGGACACTGATCGCGTCGAGCGCCGAGACGCGCACGACGTGCGCCACCGTTAGGCGCGCCGCACAAATGAAACGGCTCCGGCAGAGGATCGCCGGAGCCGTCGTACTGCTAATTGTTCTGAGTGCGCCCTGTAGGAATCGAACCTACAACCTAATGATTAAGAGTCATTTGCTCTGCCAATTGAGCTAAGGGCGCAATTCTACTCCGCCACGCGCCAGGGAGGACTCGAACCTCCGACCCACAGCTTAGAAGGCTGTTGCTCTATCCACCTGAGCTACTGGCGCTCGAACCAGTTTCCCTCTCGCGCGGCGGCCTACTCGTCCCTCTCTTCGTGACTCGGGACGACTGCCAGGTCGGGGCGACCGGATTTGAACCGGTGACCTCCTGCTCCCAAAGCAGGCGCGATACCAGGCTACGCTACGCCCCGCAATCACACAGCCTGCAAAACATAGCCGAGCCCTAACCGTGGGTCAACGCGGTGTTACTCGCTGCGACATCCACTGGGCGAGCTGCGCGAACGCTCGCCCACGATGGCTCACCTGCTCCTTCTGTTCGCGCGTCGCCTCGGCGAACGTGACGCCCACATCATCGGACAGGAAGAGCGGATCGTACCCGAACCCGCCGGTACCACGCGGCGCTTCGAGCATGCGACCCGTGCTCTCACCGCGAAACACGCGCTCGCCATCGCCATCGATGTACGCGGCGACGCAGACGTAGCGCGCGCGGCGATCGGCAATGCCCGTGAGCTCGCGCAGCATCTTCGCGTTGTTCGCGGCATCGAGCGCGCGTCCGCTCAGATCGGTGCGTCCGCTCCAGCGCTTCGTATGCACGCCGGGACGTCCGCCGAGTGCGATCACCTCGAGTCCCGAATCATCGGCCACGGTTGGGCGGCGGCCCACGCGCTCGAAAAAGTAGCGCGCCTTGGCGAGCGCGTTCTCTTCGAACGTTTCGAAATGCTCGAGTTCCTCTTCTTCGCCGGGATGTTCCGCGACACCGGCTTGGTCGAGCGTGATCGTCTCGATGCCGTACGCGCCGAGCATCGGACCGAGCTCGTGCAGCTTCCCCAGGCTGCGCGTCGCGAGGATGAGCGGCGGCGCGGAGCGCGCGCTCACTTGCCTAACGCACGCGCCTGCGCCTCCAACAGCGCGCGGACGCCGCCGCCCGCCAGCTCGAGGAGCTGATCGAGCTCGCGCCGCTCGAACGTGGTGTGCTCGCCCGTGCCCTGCACTTCCACGAAGCGCCCTTCGCTGGTCATCACGACGTTCATGTCGACGCCGGCGCGGACGTCTTCGGCATACTCGAGGTCGAGCCGCGGCTCGCCGTCGATGATGCCGACGCTCACGGCCGCGACCCGCCGCCTAACGGGAGACCCCGCCAGGCGTCCGCGCGCGACGAGCCAGGCGAACGCGTCGCACACGGCCACGCACGCGCCGGTGACCGACGCGGTGCGCGTACCGCCGTCGGCCTGCAGCACGTCGCAATCGACTTTCACCGTGAGCTCGCCGAAGCGGAAATCGTCGAGCATCGCGCGGAGACTGCGGCCGATGAGGCGCTGAATCTCCTGCGTGCGACCGCCCACCTGCGAGCGCTCGCGCGATGTGCGCGTGTGCGTCGCGCGCGGCAGCATCGCGTACTCCGCTGTGAGCCACCCCTCGCCGCGTCCCTTGCGCCATCCCGGCACGCCCTCCTCGACGCTTGCCGTACAGAGCACGCGCGTCGATCCGAACGCGATGAGACACGATCCCTCGGCGTACGGCGCGGCGCCGCGCTCGATCGTTACGGTGCGGAGGTCGCGCGGGCCGCGGCCCGTGCGCGGTGCGGGGACGTCAGGTGCGGTCACGAAGCGATTCGATGGTTGCAGTGGTGGAATGTCCGGCGGTGAGCGGCACGATCACGAGACGACCGCCCCACCCTTCGACGTCGGCGCGCCCAACGACATCGGCCGGCGCGTAGTCGCCGCCCTTGATGAGCACGTCGGGATGCAGCGCCCGAATGATCGCGAGCGGCGTGTCTTCGGGGAAGATCACGACGGCGTCGACGCACTCGAGCGCCGCGAGCAGGTAGGCACGATCGGCCTCGGAGCGCACCGGACGGCCCGCGCCCTTGAGGCGCCGCACCGAGTTGTCGCTGTTGATGCCGACGACGAGCGCATCGGCGGTCGTGCGCGCGGCGATGAGGAGGTCGACGTGTCCCGGATGGAGCAGGTCGAACACACCGTTGGTGAACGCGACGCGGCCGGCGGCGGCCCGCCACGCTACGGCGCCGCCTAACGACAGGACTTTCGAGGCCGGCGGCCGCACGCTCAGAACGAATTCTCCGCGTGCACCGTGAAATCGACTTCGCGGTTCATGCCGGGAAGGAACACCGAGTCCGCATACTGGGACCAGATGTTGATGCCCTTCGCCGTGCGCCGCACGTGGATCCGTTGGGCTTCGGGCGGGAGACCGAGCGAGTCCGCCTGCGCGCGGAGTCGCGCGATGATCGTGTCATCGGGAGCGCCGGCCGCGAACTTCGCCTGCTGCGTCATCGCGTCCTGGAATTGATAGTTGCGCCAATACACCTGCCCCACCGCATTCCCAACGTACGCGAGGATGATGAGGAGCAGGATCAGCGTCAGACATCCGACGGTCACGCGCCCTGACGGCGCGCCCGCGGACCGGATTACCATTGCGATTGCGCGCCCGCCACGACGTCGTTGACGATTTTTTGGATGGCTTCCTTGCGTCCCGAGGCTTCATCGCGCTGGCTGTACGCGCCGTCGCGCATCATGCCCTTCTGCGACCAGATCGAGCGGCCGGTGGCCTCGTCGATGATGTCGACATCGACCGTGATCTGCACCTTCCGTTGGGCAGAGTTGGCCTGCGTCGGATCGGCGCTGTAGGCGACCGGGATGTCGGGCTCGTACTTGGTGATCGTGCCTTTCACGACCGCGTCGGCCTTGTCCTCCGCCGCTTCGTGGAGGCCGAGACGCGACTCGACATCGTGGCGCATCTCGGTGTAGAGCTCGCTTTGCAGCGTCGCCGCAGCCGTCTGGTTGTCGAACGGCAGCACGGCCACGCTCTTGATGCGCGGCGGCAAGCCGCCGCCCGCGAAGCCGTAGATGCACGCTCCCGTGAGCAGCGGAAGAAACGCGAGCCACCAACTAGTGCCAGATCGACGCATCGAAATTGGAAACAGTGTCCACGCGGACCACCGTGAGATTCAGCGAGCGGTGCGCGTCCGTCCGTTCATACACCACATGCCGCTCGTCGTCGCGGACGGTGCGCTCACGAATGCGGTCGCCATCGATGAGCTCGAGCCGGCGCAGCGAGGAACCCGCGAACGTGGCGCGCCATCGGGGACTCAGACCAATCTCGACTCGCAGCGTGTCGCCGTCAACGCGCGCGACGGTATCAGGAAGCGGCGGCACCGCAAAACGGCCGAGTGTGGCCCAGATCATGGGCACCGGCGGCAGGTAATCGTGCACGCGGGAGTCCGTCTGGTTGGGCACTGTGAGCGAGTCGCCGATGAGCCGCGCGAACCCGCCCCCCATTCCGTTGGACACAAAGAAATCCAAACGCACGCTGTCGGGCGACGCAACTCGCGCCGCACCATCGCCCTTCGCTTTGTAGCTGCCGTCGGAGAAGACCCAGTTGAACACGATCTGCTGGTGGACGCGCGGCAAACTCGTCTCAGGAATTCGTGCGGGCGCGATGCTGCCCGCGAGCGGCGGGGCTTTCGGGGCACACGCGCACACGGCGGCCATGATTCCGATGAAGACGAGCGAGTGTCGCAAGCGCATGCGTGACATACCCGCGAAACGTCGGTTGGTCACGACGAGGGAATGCGATATCACTTTGCGCGCACGGCCAACAGACTGTCGCCTTGCACGACGGCGTCGAGCGCCGCGTATCCGGACGTGACGTGGCCGAACACCGTGTAGCCGCCATCGAGATGCGGCTGCGGCGAGAGCGTAATGAAGTACTGACTCCCGCCTGTGTCGGGTCCGCCTAGTGCCATACCGACGGCTCCGCGATCGTAAAGGCGGCGATTGAGCTCATCGCGAATGGCGTACGACGGGCCACCGTTGCCGTCGCCGCGTGCGTCGCCATCCTGCACCACGAAATCCGGGACGACGCGATGGAAGGCGATGTGGTCGTACGTGCCGCCGCGCGCGAGCGACAGAAAGTTGTACACGGTGAGCGGCGCGTCGGCGGCATAGAGCTCGAGCTCGATGGTTCCGCGCGCGGTCGTTAGGACAGCGTGCGGCAGCGTGCCGGCGAGCGCGGGCATGACGAGCTCGCGCACGCGCGCCTCGTACCAGTCGAGCGGGTGCAGCGCGGCGGGCGGCGCGGATTTCCACGTGGTGAACAATGGACAGTCGCTCGCGGCTGCGCGTGCGAGGGCGCTCGCGGGCGCGGGCAACGCGCGAATCGTGGCCCCGAGCGAATCGGGGAACGCGGCGCTGTCGCGCTTCCACGCGCTCGCTATGTAGTGCACCATGGCGATGCGGGCATCGTCCACCGTGTCGGCCTGGGCGCGCTGCCAACCCGGCCACACGCGCGCAAGCTCGGCCGCGGACGCGTGCGGCGTGAGCGCATCGATCGCGAGCGCGCGAACGTATGGATCGCGGTCCGTTAGGCCGAAGTATATGTAGTAGCGACGCCAGGGATGCTGCTGTGCGGTGTCGGCGTGGGGCGCGAGCGCGCCGAAGCCGGCTTCGCGGACGCGCGGGTCGGGATCGCGGGTGGCCGGGAGCGAGATCTCGCGCATGCGCTCGATCGATGGCGCGTCGGCGCCGGCGTTGGCGACCGCTGCGCGATAGCGCCAATCGCCCACGTGGTCCCACGAGTCGGGGTCGTCGTACTCGGCGGCCGGAAGCACGACGTCGTGCTTCATCGCCGACGCGAGGACGGCCGAGCGGTAGGCGAAACCGGTGTCGGCGCGCCACGCGGTCATCCAGA
>DASVAC010000273.1:0-34813 GCA_036376535.1 Gemmatimonadaceae bacterium
GCTGCCCGATCTCACGAGGGAGGCCGGAGACGCCCTCTCTCGATTCCGCGCCGAAACTCTGCAGTACGCGCCGCGACCCGGACTGCCCGAGTTGCGCGAATGGATCGCCGGTCACATGCGCGCCGACGGAGCGGCCGTGACCGCGGCGAACGTGCTCGTCACCAACGGCGCCAAGCACGCGCTCGAGTTGGTGTGCCGGCTCACGCTCGATGAAGGCGACGCCGTGGTGGTCACGTCGCCCACGTACTTCAGCGCCATTCCGATCATCCGCAGCTTCGGCGCGACGTTCATCGAAGTGCCGCAGGACAAGGACGGCATGGATGTCGATGCGCTGGCGCGTGTGCTCGACCGCGCGGCATCCGCCGCACGCCTGCCCAAGTTCATCTACAACGTCCCCGACTTTCACAACCCGACGGGCGTGACGATGCCGATCGAGCGGCGCCGCGCGCTCGTCGACCTCGCGGTGCGCCATCGCGTGCTGCTCGTGGAAGACAGCCCGTACCGGAAGGTGCGCTTCGAGGGACAGTCGGTGCCGTCGCTCAAGTCGTTGGACACCGACGGGACGGCGGTGATTCAGTTAGGCACGTTCTCCAAGCTGCTCGCGCCCGGACTGCGCGTGGGCTGGGCGGCCGGCGCCCCCGATCTGTTGGCGCGCATGGCGCAGCTCAAGACGGACGCCGGGTCGTGCCCGCTGACGCAGCGCGTGATCCTCGAGTTCTGCACGGCCGGACGGCTCGAGACGCACACGGCGCGCGTGCAGGACGCCTACCGCGCGCACCGCGACCGCATGGTGCGCGCGATGGCGCGCGAGCTGCCCGAGGTCTCGTTCCAAGTGCCTAACGGAGGCTACTACCTCTGGCTGTCGCTGCCGCCGGGCGTCGACGGCGACGAGCTCGCGCGGCGGGCGGCCGACGCCGGCGTGATCGTGATCGCGGGCAGCAAGTTCTTCGCCAATGGCGGCGGCGACCAGCGCGGCCGGTTCATCCGCGTCGCGTTCAGCCACGCCGATGGGGATGAGATCGACGAAGGCGTCCGCCGCCTGGCCGCGGCGTGTCATGTGTTAGGCAGCGGCGCCGCGGCCGGCGCCGCCGCGAACTGAGGCGCTGGTGCGCGACACGCTTCGCATCCGCGACTTGGCCGCCGCGCCCGGCGACAAGACGCGCGGGTGGCTTACAATAGGTGAAACGCCGGCCGGCCCCATCCAGGTACCGCTGGTCCTCATCAACGGCAAAGGCGACGGGCCTGTCCTCTGCTTCACCGCGGGCGTCCACGCCGCCGAGTATGCGCCGATCGATGCGGTGATGCGGCTGTTGCAGGGCATCCAGCCGGACCATCTGCGCGGCGCCGTGATCGGCGTGCCGGTGTCCAACATGCGCATGTTCGAGCAGCGCGCCGGCTTCGTCTCGCCGCTGGACGGCCTCAACCTGAACCGCATCGCGCCCGGGCGCCGCGATGGCTCGATCTCCGAGATCCTCGCCGACGTGCTGCTGCGCGAGGTGATTGGCGCCGCGCAGTACCACATCGATTTCCACGGCGGCGACCTGGGTGAAATGCTGTTTCCGTTCGCCGGCTACGCCCTCACCGGCCGGCGCGAGCAGGACGAAAAAGGCGAGGGCTTGGCGCGAGCGTTCACGCCCCGCTTAATTTCGCTGGCAACCGATGGCAGCACGATTCCTCCATTCGCGGGCTCTCTCAACCATTCGGCGTCGCGCAACGGCGTCGTGTCCATTCTGGCCGAGTGCGGCGGGAACGGAACGCTCGACGAAGCGGATGTGCGCACGCACATGGAAGGTGCGTACAACGTGATGCGGCACTTGGGCATGCTCGACGGCGGGCGACCGACCAACGGCCCGCGCATCGCGGCCCGCGACCGCATCGTGGTACGCGCATCGCGCTCGGGGTTGCTTCGGTTAGGCGTACGCGTGGGCGATGAGATCGTGGCCGGTCAGGAGGTAGCGCAGATTTGCAACGTGTTCGGCGAGATCGTGGAGCGTGTGCGCGCGCCGGGCGGCGGAATTGCCGGACTGGTATGGGCGCACAAGGTGGTGAACACCGGCGACCCGGTGGTCCGCTACTGGATCACCGAGCCGGCCTGACGCGTCGCGTGGGCGTGGCCACGGCGAGTGGGAACGCCCAACGCGGCGGCGTGCCGTGCTGAAGGCGAACTTCGCCGACGCGCGCGGCCAACCGGTGATCGCAGCCACGCCCGACAGCGTGCGCGGCTTCGACGCGGCCATCGACGCCTACCTGGGCGCGAGGAACGACTCCCGTGCGCGCCTCGACGCTGTGTTAGGCGAGGATCCGTCGTGCGTCCTCGCGCACTGCATGGATGGCTACCTCAACCTGCTGTCCAGCAAACGCACCGGCTTTGCGCTTGCCGCGCGTGCACTCGACAATGCGTGCGAGGCGGCAGGACGCATCTCCGCGCTGGCTCCACGCGAACGCGCGCACGTGGCCGCGCTCGACGCGTGGTGCAGCGGCGATCTGCGCGGCGCGGTCCACCACTGGGACGCGGCACTGGACTTGGGACCGCTCGATATCCTCGCGCTCCGCGTGTCCCAGTTCGTGTTGTCGTACCTGGGCGAGAGCGCGCGGATGCGCGTGACGATCGAGCGGGCGCTGCCCGCGTGGGGACCGCAGATGCCGGGATACGGCTACGTGTTGGGCTGCCATGCCTACGCGCTCGAGGAATCGGGCGACTACGGGCACGCGGAGTCCACCGGCCGTCGCGCGGTCGAGATCAACCCGAGCGACATCTGGGCCGCGCACGCCGTCGCACACGTGGCCGAGATGCAGGGTCGGTTAGGCGACGGCCTCACGTGGATTCGCGACGTGGCGCCCCATTGGATGCACTGCAACAACTTCACGCTGCACCTGCGCTGGCACGAGGCGCTGTATCACCTCGACCTCGATCGCTACGATACCGTCCTCGATCTTTACGACGATGTGATCCGTCGCGTGGCGACCGATGAGTATCTCGATGTCACGAACGCCGTCTCGCTGCTCTGGCGGCTCGAGCAGGCGGGCGTCGACGTCGGATCGCGGTGGCGGGAGCTGGCGAACTGTGCAAGGGAACATCCGAACGATCACGCGCTGGTGTTCGTCGACCTGCACTATTTGATGGCGCTCGCGGCGGTGGACGACGCGCACGCGGTAGGCGAGTTCCTCGAGTCGTGCGAACGGTTCGCGCGCCTGGGCGAGCACACCGAAGCCACCGTGATGGCGGAAGTCGGTCTCCCGCTCGCGCGCGCGGTGGTGGCACACCGGCGCGGCGACTACGGCGAGGTGGTCGACGTGCTCGCGCCCGTTCGCGATCGGATCAAACACGTCGGCGGCAGCCACGCCCAACGCGACCTGTTCGAGCAGCTGCTCATCGACGCCGCGTGCCGCGCGCGCCGTCTCCCCATCGCCGATGAGCTGTTGGCCGAGCGTACGACGAAACGGCCGCGCAACATCTGGGGATGGAGCCAATACGCGCGCGTGCTCGATGCGTTGGGCGCGTCGGGCGCGTCGGCCGCGGCACACCGAGCGGACGCGCTGCGTGCCAGCTGAGCGAAAGTCGATCGACACGCTGCTCACGCACACGGGCGGCGAGCCGTCGGACCGGCACGGCGCGGTGAATCCGCCGGTCTATCACGCTTCCACCATCCTGTTCCCCACCGTGGCCACGTACGAGCGGTCGCGCGATCCCGCCACGCGCTTCGACGTGGTACGCTACGGGCAGCTCGGCACCCCGACGACGTTTGCGTTAGAACAAGCCATCGCGGCCGTCGAAGGCGGATACCGGGCGATGCTGTTGCCATCGGGACTCGCAGCCGTGACGACCGCGCTCGATGCGCTCACACAGCACGGCGACCACGTGCTCATGGTAGACACCGCGTATGCATCGACGCGCAGATTTTGCGACACGACGCTGCCCAAGCGCGGCGTGCGGACAACGTACTATGACCCGTTAGTCGGTGCCGACATCCGCGCATTGTTCCAGCCGCGGACGCGCGTGGTGTTCGTCGAATCGCCGGGCTCGGAGACGTTCGAGGTGCAGGACGTGCCCGCGATCGCCGCTGCGGCGCACGACGCAGGCATTCTCGTCGTGATGGACAACACGTGGGCGAGTCCGTACTTCTTTCCTGCGTTCGCACGCGGCGTGGACGTCTCGATCCAGGCGGCGACGAAGTACATTGGCGGCCACAGCGACGTGATGCTGGGGACGATCACAACCACCCAGCCATTGTACGAGCGTATGCGATCCGCGGTGGCGGAGCTCGGCCACTGCGTGGGCGGGGACGACGCGTACCTCGCGCTGCGCGGGTTGCGTACGTTAGGCGTGCGGATGGAGCGGCACCACCGGAACGCGCTGCACGTGGCGCAGTGGTTGTGCACGCGGTCCGAAGTGGCGCAGGTGCATTTCCCGGCGCTCGCGTCCGATCCGGGGCACGAGCTATGGGCGCGCGACTTCACCGGCGCGAGCGGCCTCTTCGGCGTGTCGCTCGCGTCGGTGCCGAAACCGGCGATGGCCGCGATGCTGGACGGCCTCGAGCTCTTCGGCAAAGGTGTGAGCTTCGGGGGATTCGAGAGTCTCGCGATCCCGATGAACCCGGCATCGCACCGCTCGGCGACCACGTGGCACTCGGCGGGCGGCGGGCCGTACATCCGGCTGCACATCGGCCTCGAGGACCCGGCGGATCTCATCGCGGACCTGGAGCGCGGGTTCGAGCGGCTCAGGGCGGCGGCAGGCGCATCATGAGGGCGTCGCCGTTCGCTCCGTTAGGCGTCAGGCGAGCGGCGATGGCGCTCGCGGCGTGTGCCGGCATCGCGCTCGCGGCCTGCACCACCGAATCGGCTCCCGGGTCGACGCCTAACGGATCGGCCGGCGGCGCCACGCCCACGTTGAGCGCCGTGCGCGCCCGCGGGTCCGTCAAGTGTGGGATCACCGAAGGTGCCGGGTTCGCCACCCCCGACGACGCCGGCCGCTGGCGCGGCTTCGACGTCGATTTTTGCCGAGCGATCGCGGTCGCGTTGTTCAACGACCCGGACAAAGTACAGTTCATCCCCTACACGCAGGAGCAGCGCTTCTCGGGACTGCAGTCCGGCGAGGTCGATCTGCTCGCCAACGGCACCACCATCACGAGCAGCCGCGCCTTACGACAATCGTTCCACTTCGGGCCGATCTATTTCTACGATGGCCAGGGATTCCTGGTCGCCAAGTCATCGAAGGTGACGAAGGCGAGCATGCTCGACGGCGCCACGATCTGCGTCCAACAAGGCACGACCACGGAGCTCAACCTCACCGACTTCGCGCGTCGCAACAAGATCACGTTTCATCCCGTGGTGATGGAGGATCTGCGCGCCGCGGTCAGCGCGCTCGCGGGCGGACGCTGCGATGCCATCAGCCAGGACGGCGCGGGACTCGCCACCACACGCACGATGCTGCAGCATCCCGATGACTACGTGGTGCTGCCCGACCGGATCTCGAAGGAACCCATCGCGCCCGTGGTGCGCACCGGCGACGATGCATGGCTCGAGATCGTCAACTGGGTCTTCCGCGCACCGGTGCAGGCCGAAGAGTACGGCATCGATCAGCACAACGCCGCGCAATTCGCGCAGACGACCGATCCATCCATTCGCCGGTTCCTGGGACTCGAGCCCGGCGCGACGGATGGACTCGGGCTCGATCCGCAGTGGACGCTGCACGTGATCGAGAAGGTCGGCAACTACAAGGACATCTTCGACCGCAATCTCGGACCCGCGACGCCGCTCAAGATCGACCGCGGACTCAACAAGCTGTGGACGGACGGAGGGCTGCTGTACTCGCCGCCGTTCCGGTGATGCGTTCCGCCGCCGATCGCCGCGCCGTTCTTCTCCAGGGCCTCGGCTTGGGCCTGACGGCGGCGGCGGTGTGGTGGCTCGCGCGAAACACCAACGTGAGTCTTGCCCAACGCGGCCTGACGTTAGGCTTTGGGTTCTTGCGGCATCCGGCGAATTTCGAGATCGGCGACACGTGGTGGCTCGCGTTCTCGCCGGCCGACAGCATCGGTCGGGCCATCATCGTCGGGCTGCTCAACACCGCGCTCGTGTCGGCGCTCGGATGCGTGCTGGCCATCGCCGTCGGGTTCGTCGCCGGCATTCTGCGCCTCTCGCCCAACCCGGCCCTTCGCGGCCTCGTGCGCGCGGGTGTCGAGATCGTGCGCAATACGCCGCTGCTGCTGCTGCTCCTGTTTCTCGCCGCGAGCCTGCACGCGCTCCCGCCTCCCAAGCAGGCACTCTCGCCGGTGCACGGCGTGTTTCTGTCGGATCGCGGACTCGTGCTGCCGGCCGTGTCGATCGGCCGGTGGACCATCGTGCTCGTGCTGGCCGCCGTGGCCGCGCTCGTGCTGCGGCGCCGGTTAGGCGAACGATGGTGGATCGCTCCGGCCGCCTGCGCGGCCGCGGCCCTTGTGTCCGCGATCGTTCGGCCTCCGGTGATCGCCACGGCGCACCTGCGCGGCTTCAACTTCGCCGGCGGCGTGACGCTGTCGCCCGAGCTCGCCGCGCTCCTCGCGGCGCTCGTACTCCACCAGTCGGCGCACATCTCCGAGGTGGTGCGCGGCGCCGTGCTCGCCGTGCCCCGCGGCCAGCGCGACGCGGCCGGTGCGTTAGGCATGTCCAGGTGGCAGACGCTGCGGCTGGTCGTGATGCCCGTCGCGCTCCGGGCCATGGTGCCGCTCCTGGCCACCAACTGCGTGAGCCTCATCAAGAACTCGAGCCTCGCGGTCGCCATCGGGTTCCCCGATGTCGTGAGCATCCTGAACACCGCGGGCAACCAGACGGGACACAGCATCGAGACGATGCTGATCATGATCGCGGTGTATCTCTCGCTCAGCCTGCTCGTGGCCGCGGCACTCGGCCGCTACAACGCGCACCTGTTGCGCACCGGGACGGCGATCTCGTGAGCGGGACGGTTCGGCCCGCGGCGCGCACGTCCTCGGTGGCGACCGCCATCCGGCGATCGTTCGCGACGCCCGTTGCCGCTGTAATCACCGCGATCGTGGCGGGCATCGCGGCGGCGATCGTAGTCCCGTTAGCTCGTTGGGCGTTCGTAAGCGCCACGTGGTCCGGCGCCGCCGACGATTGCCGGCGCGCCGCCGGCGGCGCGTGTTGGGCGTTCATCGGCCACAAGGCCGGCTTCATTCTGTTTGGACTCTACCCGATTGCCCAACGTTGGCGCCCGGGACTGGCGGCCGCCGTGCTCGTCGCGCTCGTAGTGTGCACGGCCATCCCGCGGTACTGGACCAGGTGGCTGCTCGCCGCGTGGGCCGCGGGACTCGCGCTCGCCTTCCTGGTCATGCACGGCGGCATCGGCCTCACGGTCGTGCCCACGCAGCAGTGGGGCGGCCTGCCGGTGACGATCATGCTCACCTCACTCGGCCTGGCCGGCGGATTTCCCATCGCCATTCTGCTCGCGTTAGGCCGACGCTCGCGGCGCCCGCTGCCGCGCGCCGTCGCCGGCGCCATCGTCGAGGTGGTGCGCGGCGTGCCGTTGATCGCGGTGCTCTACATGGCCGTCCTGGTGTTTCCGCTCGCGCTGCCCACCGGCCTCAGTGTCGACAAGCTCGCACTGGCGCAGGCCGCGGTGATCGTGTTCGCATCGGCCTATCTCGCCGAAGCCGTACGATCGGGACTCCAACTCGTCCCGCCCCGCCGACTCGACGCCGGCCTTGCGTTAGGACTCGGCTGGTGGCAGACGATGCAGCGCATCGTGCTGCCGGAAGCCCTGCGGACCGTGCTGCCATCGTTCATTTCGATCGCCGTCGGATTTTTTCAGGACACGAGCCTCATCGTCATCATCGGCCTCTTCGATCTCCTTAATACGGCGCGATCGGCCGCGCAGGATCCGAACTGGCTGGGGTTCTACGCGGAAGCGTTCGTGTTCGTGGGCGCGATCTATTTCTGCGGCAGCGCGGCGCTCTCGTGGTACGGACTGTGGCTCGAGCGGCGCATGGCACGGGTCGGTTCGGGCGCGGATGTGCGGCTGCCGCTTTCGCTCACCGCGGCCGTTCCGCCGGAGTAAGGTCGCGAGCTCAGGGCTTATCAGCCGTCCGTTGGGCGTAGGGAACTCGGGCAAGATGCCTCTTTATTCGCGGTGCGCGCGATCGCGCCGGAATAGCCTGTCCTGGATGCCGAGACTTGCGGCATCGAGTGGGGAGAAGAACGGAGAGCACACGTTCTGCGGCTATAAGAACGATGTTGGAATTTCAGCCCGCTCGTCCTTGGTCGTCTTCCATCGCACTGTTCACATGGGTGGTGCCCTCGGGAACGAGTGGAAGGCCTTGGTCGGATTCACACTCCTTTGCCGCGGCACCACCCATGCTCATCTATAAATGGGACTCACCCGGACTTGTGCTGTGAAGGCTCCGAATCCGCCGTAATGGTGAGAACAGACATGAGCCGGTCAAAGGATGTGGGGTAAGCAGATGGCGAGGCCAAGGAGCCCCAGCACTAACGAGACGATCACGCCGCCCCAAAAATTGGATGGATCCTCACTCCTTCGAACAGAGCGATAAAAGAAGAACACCTTGCCGTTTTTTATTCCGTACACGCCGTTAGCCAGGCATCCGAGCCCCGCGACCAAGCACTGCCAACCGTTCCCAATTGATGCGTTAGCCATGGCACGGATCCTTGTCACCCGAGGTCGCGTCCATTATCCGGCCAGTAAGTTCGCGATGGTTTGCTGCAAATCGTCAGGTAGGCCAGTGAAAGCGTGCACTCCCCACGGGGCGCAGGGGAGGTATTAGCGCGGATTGTCGGATCGATCGCTGGGTATCACTATCAACGGCCACAGGTGCAGGCAGCGCGGCCAGAGGGGCCGTGCCTAAGATAGCCTGTCATCAGCAACGCGTGCGCTAGCCTTCACCTGCAATGTTGCAGCATACTACCATTTAGTTAGCGCGCACAAGCAAATCGCCAGACGGTGTGGTGGCGTGCGCCACCTCGCGCCGCGAGGGTGTTCCGCGACGGGTGCCCTCACGTCTGCTCATTCGCTCGGGGTCCGGATTGCGCAGCTGTGCGTAGGACGAACTCCCACTCCGCGAGTGTGCTCCGAAAATAGACCGCGTCGACGATTTCCGGACGCAACGGCGCACAGCCGGCGGCGGCCAACTTACTCACTCTTTACCGCATTCATGGGGGCTAAGCGAGCCGCTCGACGAGCCGGCAAATAGCTCGCTGCCAAGGCGCTCGCAACGACGATGGCGACAACTGCGCTTAAAGTGGCCGGATCAGTCGGGGCGGTACCATACAACATGCTCTTTAGGAACGACGTCAACAAAACCGCGCCTGTTAGGCCGATAGCCACCCCAACCGAAGCAATCCATAGACCCTGCGCCAGGACCATCCGAGCTACGCTCTCGGGTGTCGCACCCAATGCCATTCTGATTCCGATTTCGCGAACACGTTGCGCCACAAAATGTGTGGTGACGCCGAAGATTCCGGCCGTGGCCAGTATCACTGCCACGAATGCAAACGCCCCTAATAGACAAAAATACAGTCGCCGGTCGGCCACCGAATGCCTAACAACGTCGTCCAACGTCTGGATGCGAACGATTGCCTGATTCGGATCAGTGGAAGCGATGGCAGCACGTAGGGCTCCGGCCAGCTGGTCAGGCGGAACGGCGGATCTCACAACCAAGTGCATACTCGGCTCGAATCCGAGACCTTCCAACTGGGAGAGAGAGAAGTCCACCTCCGGCAGCGGATTACGATCCAATCCTGCCTGCCTAACGTCCCCGGCCTCGCCTATTATGGTCAGCGTCACGCCACTCAGAAGGAGCTGCCGGCCAATCGGCGACTGGCCCGGGAAATACTTCTTTGCAAACGTCTCGTTAACAACAACCGACAAGGGAGCATTCCGTCTATCCTGCGACGCAAAGTTGCGCCCCTGGACGATTGGAATACCCATAGCCCGAAAGTATCCCGCGCTAACAACCCGCTGCTCGGCCAAGGGAGCGTCACCCGCTGCCGCCGGTGGCCGACCGGCAATCAAAAACGTACTGTTTGTCCCCCATTCCAAAATCGGCAGTTTCGAAATCCACCCAGCCGCTTCGACGCCGGGAACGGCCATCACGCGTTCGAGGGCCGGAAGGCAAAAGCCGCTGTACTCACTCGTCCCATACTTGTCCTTCGCAAGCGCGACATGAACGTCGATCAAGGGTCCGGGTTGGAAGCCGAGATCCTCTTCGTGGAAGCGCACCAGCGTCCGCAGGAGAAGACCCGCGCCTGAGAGAAGAATCAATGCAACTGCAATCTGGAAGGATGCTAGCACGCGGCGGCTCCATTGTTGGCCGACGCTGGTACTCGAACCCGGACTCCCCAACTTGAGCTTCGCCTGCAAATCTGCACGTGATGCCATGAGAGCAGGCACAACGCTGAAGGCGATACCCGTTAGGAGCGACACCACAAACAGGAAAGCGAAGACTTTGCCGTTGAGCGCGATCGCGTCGGCACGTGGAAGGATTGATACGCCTAACGACCGAAGGAACGAGGCAGCCTCTAGCGCTAGCAAGAGCGCCAAAATTGCGCCGGCGAGCGCAAGCAGAAATCCCTCGACGACGACTTGCCTAGCCAATCGACCACGTGCCGCCCCTAGCGCCGATCGAATCGCCATTTCCTGGCTTCGGCTCGCCTCGCGCGCCAAGAAAAGACCGGCAATGTTAGTGCACGTGATCACCAGGAGTAATGCTGCCGCACCCAGGAGAGCGATCAGAGTGGGGCGCAGCGGACCGATCACCTGGTCGCGTAGCGAGGTCAGATGGACGCTTCGGCCTTGTTGAACTGAGGGATAAATGCGCTGGAGCCTTGCAGCGATGGTGCGCATCTCCGCTTCAGCACCTTCGCGTGTCGCATTTGGTTTCAGGCGACCTATGACGTTGAGGTCATGAACACCACGCTTCGACAATTCCGCGGGCGAAAACGAGAGCGGAATCCACACGTCCGTCCCCGAATAACCGGCAGGAAATTGAAACCACTCAGGCATAACGCCTACGATGGTGTATGTGTCCTCGCCAAGTGTAACGGTCCTACCAAGCGCGCCGCTCGCGGTCGCGAAGTGCGAAAGCGCAAACGCTTCGCTGACCACAATAGTTTGTGCCCAGGCTTTACTACCATCGCCGCTCGCGAAGAAACGTCCCGCCAACGGGCGGACGCCAAGGGCGGTGAAAAAGTTCGGTGTGGCTCGCAGCGCGACAAGCTGATCAGCGGACGCGCCCCATTTCGCGGTGAGATTCGTCCACCGATAACCGGCAAGCTGAGCGAATGTCGTGCTCTGTGCTTGCCAATCATTAAGGTTGGCCGGAGCAACTCCTCCTAAGTCGCCATTCGGAGGATACGTCTCAAAAACCTGAACCAATTGGTCAGGGTGCGAGTACGGCAGCGGCTCGATGAGAATGGCGTTTGCGACGCTGAATATCGCCGTGTTGGCGCCAACTCCGAGCGCAAATGTCAGTAGGACTACGCCGGTAAAGAATGGCCGCCGCACGAGTGAGCGCACGGCGATACGGAGGTCCTGCGTCACCACGTCGGAGACTGGTGCATTCGACATGTAGGCCTAACCTGTTGCGTCCGAAGGCTCCATCCACGTTATCGTGGATTTGCAGACATGGTCAAGTACACGTCTGACCCGTGACTGACCCTTCGTTCGCAACGCGTCAGGGTGCTGCATCGCGCAGCCGGCGCGGCGATGGCATGGGCACCAGCCTGAGAATTCTCGCGGCCGTCTCAAGAATTCTTGAGAATCCAGGGCTGAAGCGAGCTCGGCGCTGTCCCCTCTAGCGCCCCCGACCAGTCGAGCTTGCGTTAGGACCCTTTGGCACGGGCGCATCCCGGTGCGCACGTGCCGCGTCCGCTGTCGATCACCGCGGCAGCGCCACCGGAGTAATGGTCGGCGCCGGCAGCTGCGCGATGGCCGTGCGCAACTTGGGCAGCTCCGTCGTGATGATGTCGTTCAGCTTGCCGATCGCCGCGACGAGGTGCCGCTTCGACTCATCGAGCGCCAGCTGCTCCGATTGCGTCGGCATCGCCGACGAGGCTTCGAGCCCGCCTAACAGGTCGTAGGCGTTGCCGATCGCCGTGCCGTAGGATTCGCCGAATCCCCGGTGCACCGCGGCGAGCAGCGTCGACACGTGCTTCACCACGCTGTCGGCCGCCGAGTTCGGGTGACGCCCAGCGAGAGCCTTTGCGCGCGCCACTTCGGAGTCGACTTCCGCGAGCGCCTTCTTCCCATCGCGGAAGGCGCGCGTGAGTGAATCGATGGCCGCGCTCATGTCTTCGCGCGCACGAAGCGCGTCGGCCGTGGTGACGGCGGCGCTGTCGCGACGCACCTGAACCACCTGTGTGTGCGTGCTGCCGTTGGCGAGAAGGCGGACCGTGTAGTCGCCGGGCACCACGTACGGGGCGCGCGGAGCGCCGTAGAATCCGGAGTCCTCCGGCGTCGGCGCAAAGGCATACTGCATGTGCAGGTCCCAGAGCACGCGGTGCATCCCCAGGGTGCCGGGACCGGAGAGCTCGCGCACCGTGCCGCCGGCGGCGTTCGCGATCTCGATGCGCACGGTCGAGTCGCGCTTGGCCGCAGAGTCGGCCACGCGATACGTGATCAGCGCGCCCACCGGTGCGTTAGGCGCAAGGAACTGCCGGAGCCCCGACTCCGGTTGATCGCGCCACTGGTAGTATTCCGTGGCCGGCCGGATCGGGAACAGCTGCGTTTCCTGCTTCGCCGTGGCCGCGTTCTCGAGGGCGCGAATGTCGTCGAGAATGATCACGCTGCGGCCGTACGTGCCTAAAATGAGATCGTTGGTGCTGTCGTCGACGAGGATGCGGTCGACCATCACACGCGGCAGCGAGCCGCCTGGGAAACGCCAGTGGCGGCCGCCGTCGAACGTCCAGTACAAGCCGAACTCGGTGCCGGCGAACAGCACGTCGCGATTGCGCGGGTCTTCGGTGAGCGTCTTGACCGGCGTGCCGGCGGGCAGGTCGCCGGCGATCGAGACCCAAGTCGCGCCGCCATCGGTGGTCTTGAACACGTATGGCGCGAGATCGTCGTCGTAGTGTCCGTCGAAGGTGACGTAGGCAGTGCGCGAATCGAAGCGCGACGCGCGCACGGCGCTCACCCAGTGCGGCGCGCGCAGATGGAAGCGCGCCGTGATGTTGGCCCAGTGCGCGCCGCCATCCGTGGTCATCTGCACGTTGCCGTCGTCGGTGCCGACGTAGATCGTGCCCGCGGCGCGCGGCGATTCGCTGATCGTCGTGATGTTGCCGTAGAGACCCGTCCCGTCGTCGCGCGACGGCGTGGTGCTGTCGCGCAGCGGGATGCCATCGCCAAGACTCGCCTTCTTCCAGTCCTTATCGTTCCGCGTGAGATCGGGGCTCAGCACCTTCCACGTCGTGCCGCGGTCCGTCGTGGCGAGCAGCTTGTTGGCGCCGTAGTAGTACGTGTGCGGGTCGTTAGGCGAAACGAGGATGGCGGTGTTCCAGTTGAAGCGGTACGGCTCGGCCGTGTCCGGCGACACCGGCGTGATGCGCCGCTCCTCCTTCGTGACGAGATCCACCACGTATCCGCGCCCGTTCTGCGAATTGGTGTACACGAAGCGCGGCTCCGTCGGGTCGACCGCCACCTGGAAACCGTCACCGTACTCGAGGAAGGTGACGCCGACATCCGTGAGGGCGCCGCGCGAGTGCGTGCCGCTCGGGAACGCGAACGTACCCAGGTCCTGCAGGCCGCCATAGATCCAATACGGGTCGCGATGGTCCACGGCCACGTCGTACAGCTGTCCGATGGGCAGGTTGTTCACGTAGTCCCAGTGTCGCGCGCCGTCGTACGTGAACCACACGCCGCCGTCGTTGCCCAGCATCATGTGGTCGGGCTGATGCGGATCGATCCAGAGCGCGTGGTTGTCGGGATGGATGCGCACGTTGATCGAATCTTCCGTGAATGTCTTGCCGCCATCGATCGACACGTGCAGCGCGGTGAGGGGCACCCACACCTTGTTCGCGTTAGTCGGGTCGACGCGGATCTGCCCATAGTAGTTGCCGCGCTCGTCGAGGCGATTCTGGCGCGTCCACGTCGTGCCGCCGTCGGTGGAGCGGAACACGCCGCCGTTCCGGTTCTCGATCACGGCGTACACGGTACGCGGATCGCTCTTCGCGATCGCGACGCCGATGCGCCCGGTATTGCCCGTAGGCAGACCGTTAGTCAAACGCGTCCAGGTGTCGCCGCCGTCGAGCGAGCGCCAGAGGCCGCTGCCGGGACCGCCGCCCACGAAGCCGAAAGCTCTGCGTCGCCGCTCGTAAGTCGCCGCAAAGAGCGTGTGGCCATCATCGGCCATCGCGACATCGATGACGCCGGTGTTCGCATCCACGCCCAACACTTTCTTCCACGTGGTGCCACCATCTTTGGTGCGATACAGTCCGCGCTCTTCGTTAGGCCCAAAGAGGTGGCCGGCCGCGGCGACGAACACGATGTTCGGATCGTGCGGGTCGATCACGACGCGGCCGATGCTCTGCGTGTCGCGGAGACCCATGTACTGCCACGTGGTCCCGCCGTCGAGCGAGCGATACACACCATCGCCGAACGTGGATGTCTGGCGATTGTTCGCCTCGCCCGTGCCCACCCACACGATGTTGCGATCGCTCGGCGCGATCGCAATGTCGCCAATGGAGAGGTCGCTGCCGGACTGGTCGAACACCGGGTCCCAGGTGACGCCGTTGTTGCGGCTGCGGAACACGCCGCCGCTCGCCGTGCCCACGTAGATGATGCGCGGATCATCGGCGACGGCCTCGATGTCATCGACACGCCCGCCAAACGATGCCGGTCCGATCGCACGCCACGCGGAGTCCGGCCATGCGGCCGACTGGGCGCCGAGTGCGGAGGACCCTATGCCTAACAACACGACGGTGCCGGCGACGATCGCCGGCACCCGCATGCGGAAGTGCATCATTGGTGGAACGTGCCTCCTTTGGGGAGTCCGTCGGTGAGCGGCTCGAGCGGCCGCACCTCGATGGAGCCGGTCGTGGATGGATCACCATCCGTGCCCGGGTTGCCGCCCTTGATGATGGACCGCGGCTTCCCGTTGATCTGCCAACTGTACACGTAGCGGCCCTCGGTGAGCGGCACGGTGACCACCCATTTGTCGCCTTCGCGCGTTGCCGGCACCGAGTCCAGCGTGAAATCACCAACGACAGCGACGGACGTATCGCCGGCGGCCTGAGACACCGGCAACTCGAGCCGCACGTGTTGTCCCCAGTGCCGCTGCAACAGCAAGTGATGATTCGGATCCACGTGCACGGCCGTCACCGAGTCCGACCGGCCGAGCGACACGGTGTCGGCGCGCGTCGTTAGGCGAATGTTGCGGTGGACAGTGCCGCCGTCCGCGAGGGTGAGCGCGATGTCCAACGGCAGGTCGAACGGCGGCGTGGCCTGCACTTGCGACACGATCAACTCGTGTCCCTGCACTTCCGCCCGCACATCGGGCACGACCTTTTCCGAGAACCACGGCATCGCGAATGACGTCAGGTCGCGCTTGGCAGCGTGCGACATCGCGGCGATCAGCTCCTGGTAGCCCGCGGGTTTGCCGTCGACCTGGCGCTGTACGTACTCGCGAATGCCACGATCGAATGCGGCGTCCCCCAACATCTCGTCGAACATGTGGAAGATCCACGCGCCCTTCGAGTAGTGCACGCTGCCGTTGTCGGGATTGCCGAGGATGCTGATGCGATCCTCGGAGCCGAGCATGTAGCCGTTGCGCAGGCGGTTCCAGTAATCCTGTTCGACCGAATCGCCGTACATCGCGCGCAGCATCACCGACTCGGCGAACGTGGCCCAGCCTTCGCGCAGCATGTTGGCCGCGGGGCCGGTGGCGTTCATGGTCCATGCGTGCGACACTTCGTGCGCGAACACGAACGACGGGCCGCGAATGCCTAACTCGACCAGCACGTCGGCCTTGCTGCCCGATACGACGGCGTCCGTCATGCGGACCATGAAGCCGCGCGGGCCGAGCCCACGATCCTCGACGGCGGCGATGTACGGCGGATACGGTCCGCCGAAGCGCGCGTTGAGGACGCTGTCGATCGGCCGCAGCGCGGCGGCCAGCGAATCGTGCGAGAAGTGGAACGCCGGCGTGGTGAACGTCACGAACTGCACGCCGCGCACGTCGGTGCTCTCGGGGCGCCAGTCGCGATCGTAGATGAGACTCAGGAGCCACGTGGGATACGTGCTCTGACCGATGACCGTGCGCACACCGCCGGCCACGGTGTCGTGCTGCGGCAGCGTCGTGGTCAAGTAATACTCGGCCGGCACGTGCACCGTGATCGTGGCGGGGCCGAGGTCGTTCGCGCTGTTGTAATCGAAGAACGGATGCCACGCGTCGGTGTTGTGGAAGGCGCCGTACGCCGGCATCGAATCGCCCGCAGCCGCTGCGACCTCGTGCGACGGGCGGCTGCTGTCGCGCAGCCAGTACGAGAGCGTCAGTTGGGCATGGTGGCGTTTGGGTGCCGCCATCCAGAGCACGCCGCCGCCTAACGACCAGGCGACCGAGTCGCCGTCCACGCGCAGCCGCGTGATCCGCACATCGTTGTTGAGCCGAACCGCCAGGCCGTAATCGCTGCCCACCACGATCGAGATTGTGTCCTCGACGTGGATGTCGCGACCCGGCACGAGCTCGACGTGCAGCACCTGGCCGTGGATGTAGTTGAGCGAATCGATCGGAAGTTGGCGCGCGATGTGCCACCCGCCGGCGCCCGGCACGGCTTCGTAAAAGCCGGAGAAGTGCCGCACGACGTTGGTTTCATCACCGCCATTGCCGGCCTTGACCGTGCCAGTCAGCAGCAGCACCGCGCGTTGGGCATCCTGCCACACGACGCGGCGCGTGTTCGCCTCGCGGGCCATCTTCCGCTGGACGGCCGCGTGCATCACGGCACGACTGAGCGAGTCCGGGTCGACGCTGTCGAACGCCGCGAGCGACGAGCCGACGAACCCGTTGAGGAACAGCGCGGCGAGGGAATCGGGCGTGGGGGCGCCAACCGTTCCGGGCACGGCCGGAGGAAGCAGCCCCCCTCCCGGCTCAGGTCGCGGCGCGCACGCGCCTAACGTCACCATGGCCGCCGCGGCCGCCATCCACCGTGCACAGCGCATGGCGTCAGTGCCCCTCGGGCAATTGCTGCGTGACGCGGCCGTCGGCGTCCAGGAATTGGAGCGACGGCGTGCCTAACGAGTCGACCATGAGCTTGATGCGCGGGTGTCCCTGGCGGTCGGCGAGCATCACGATCGACTCCTTCGCCGCGCCCTTCCCGATGTACGCGCGCGACACGCTGCCGAACTCGCCGCGCGCGATCATGTTCTTCCGGAAGTCCTCGAAGCGCTTGGCCTTGTCCGGACCGTCGGGCAGCTTCCGGTACACCATGGCGCTCTCGGCGAACGCCTGGATCGGTACGTTAGGCCGATCCTGGATGTCGAGGCCGGCCTCGCGCTGGCCGTTCTTGTCGTGGTAGGAGAGCGTGACCGTCTCGTCCTGGTTGAACTGGTCGAACGTCAATCCCGCGCCGGCCACGTAGCCATCGGCCGTTTTCTTCCCGTTGAACGTCAGGCCGCCATCCTCGTTGCCTTCGTCGTTGAAGAAGATCACGCCCGCGCCGCGGCCCCCGTCGCCCGAACGCAGCGGATACGATTTGCCGCCGATGATCGGGTCGGGCAGCTTGTCGTGACCGGAGAGCGTCATGCGCAGGCGGCCGTCGGCTTCGACGATGTTGATCCGTTGGACATCGATCGTGTCGAACTTCGCGGTGCGCGACTGGCGAAACGCCATGATGGAGAGCGCGATCGCTAACGTCGTCGCGCCGTAGGCGTAGCCTTTGAGAAACCGGTTGTCGCTGGGCATGGTGCCGAAACTCCTGGGACTCTGGAGCCGGCCGGGGAGACGCCGGCCAGCACGTGGACGAGAGGAGCGACCGAGCGTGCGGGTTTACGGAATGATCCGGACAAATTACTATTGGTCCGGACAAATGATAGGGCTCGGTACGACCATGCGCCAGCGTGGTGAACGACGCAGCTCGCTACGCGCCTTTTGACGGAAAGGTCGGGCTGAAGGAGTGACCGACGAATGAGGCGATCCTCCGATGATCTGGATCGCGCGACAAGAGTACGACTCCGCGACGGCGGCATGACACCGCAATCAGCACATCGTTCCAGAAGCTGCGTCGCTCGAGCTCGGGAGTTGGCCCCCACTCTTCCGCCATGTCACGGATCACGTCGCCGGCAGCCAGGAGATCGCCCGCGTCGGGAGCGATGATGCGGTGCGGCTTGAGTCGGTCGATGACGCGCTGGCGAATCGCAGCAGGTTCACGACGCCCATGCGCCCCGAAGAGTAGTTCAGCGCCTACGAGCGCGTGGAAGTCGAGCACTGCAACGAAATCGCGGACGAACCTCAGGATGTCCTCCGCTACCGGTCGCTCTCGCAGCAGGTCTATGAAGTGCTGGGTGTCTAGCACATAGCGCAGCACGAGGCGACCGGCTCCTGTCAGCGGGTACCGTTAGTATCTGGATGACCGGGAAACGCGCCTCTCAATCGCTCGAATCCCTCGACGATCGCCGCGTTCTCGGTCATTCGCATGAGTGCGTCGTTGACCGTGTCGGATTGGTTGCGGCCTGAGACGACCATCGCCCGCCGAAGCAGTTCGATGTCGATCAGCAGTTGTTTCCGTGCACGCAGGCCGGGACGTTTGGGGCGCCCGGGCCGACGTCCCGTCTTTGTCCGTGACCCACTCCTGTGACCCGCGCCAGCCTTGGTCATGACTCGCTCCGATGTGTACGCAATTGGAATATAGTGTGTACGGTGGTCCATCGCTATGGTCGCCGCGTGGCCAGGGACGGCACACGTACGGCTGAAACCTGAGTTTCTGACATGCTGCCAGCCGGCGAGCGACCGAGACACGCTGACGCAAAATGTCGGCACACAAGCATCATGTGCCGACATTTTGCGTCCGGAAGCCGCCTCGATGACAAACGCGGATCTTACGACCAACCAATCAGTGGTAGTGCCAGGCCTCGGTGCTCTCCGCGGCGGGTGCGTTCTTCGCGATCTGCGCGGCCATCACACGCAACATCTCGCCGGTGGTCGTTGGGCGAATCCCGTGGCCCTTCATCGGGCGGCCGTACTCGAACGTGGCGTTCGCCCGTGGCGTGCTAACGGTATCGAGGAACGCCTGCGCTTTGTAGACGGCCATGTTGAGATAGAAGTTGTCCATGTCGCCGGCATAGAAGTGCATCTTGCCGACGAGCTGCGGACCGATGGTCGCCCAGTGCTTCTGCATGTACGCCGTGAGATCGAACCCGTGGTCGCGCATGTAGTCGGCGACCCCGTGATCGATCGCGCCGGTGGCCTTGTCCCAGAGGGGCTTGGGATATCCATCGTCCCCGACGGGACCGTACACCGCCTCCCACGCTTCCTGCTGCTCGGCCGATCGCCCGTGCGAGCCGAGGACTGCCTCGAGCTGGCTGAGCTGCCGCTCGGTGATCAGCACCTGGCCATCGGTGCTCCGGAACATCGGCCGTTCGGGACGCACCCACTTTGCGTTAGGCGGCGTGAACGCGTTCGCGTCCTTGTAGATGTCGACGAGCGCCCACTGGTGAAAATCGATCGGGTCCGGATAGTAGATCCATGCGCCGCCGAAGAAATCGGGGTGATAGATCTGTAAGGCGGCTGATTCCCATCCGCCCGTCGAGCCGCCCGACAGCACGCGTGCATACGGCTGCCGGATGATGCGGAAGTGCGACTCGATGTACGGAATGAGCTCCGTCATGATCGCATCGCCATAGGGGCCGTCGTTCGCCGAGTTGACGGCGTACGAGTCGTCGAAGTACGGCGTGGGATGCAGGAACGTCACCATCAGCATCCGAGGGAAATCGTCGGACGTCCAATCCTGGTAGAGCCGGTACCCTTCGACGCGCCGCAGGTTGACGACCCACGCTCGATGCCCAACGACGTTGGAGTCGGCAGGTTCGACGGCCTCCTCCTGGAAGTGATACGGCGGCGCGACACTGAAGTGATCCTGCTCGTAGTCGACCGGATAGGACACATCCGGGTGCTCATCGTAGCCCTTTGGCAGCAGCACGACGGCGCCGAGGTACATGGGGTGGCCCCAGAATTTCGTGAGGAGCGCGCTCTGGATTTTGATGTGCTTGATCCACTTCGTATCGGCCGGCACCTGCGCGGGCGGGAGCACGTTGTCGAGCGACAGGTGCGTGGCCTTGCTCGAGTGCGGACCTACGTGCACGCGCACGATGCCGCTCACGAGATTGCCCGCCGACTCGTTGTACTGCTGCCCTTCCCACTGGTCCATGTGGATCCAGATCGTGTGTCCGTCGGCGCGGTGCACCTGCGTATAGACGTTCAGCACGGCCTGGGCGTAGTAGTCGCCGGCCGGCACGTCGCCTAACGTCGCAAACGGGAATCCGTGAGTGGCGCCGCCGAGCCGCGTGGCGGCGTTAGGCGCGAGCTGCGAGACGTCGACGCCGAACACGGGACCGTTGGCGCCGAGTGCGCCGCCCTGGAACCGGGGCTCGGGCGTGCTGTCCGTCGAGAGAAAGAGCAGCACTCGTCCCGTGATCGGCCCCTGATGTGCGGACGCCGGGAACGAGACGTCGAAGACCGGGCCGCGTTGGGCGCACAGCGGTGACGCTGCGGCGAAAGCGAGACACGCGGCGAGCACCGCGACGCGTCGAGCACAGGCTATGTCGATCATAGCGTTTCGGAATCGGAGGTCTTCATCACTGACCGCACGCCAGGCGCGGCGGTTCGATAATACGAGTCGATGGCGGACGTTGCCGGACACCGACGGACTGGAGCATCAGTTAGAACGGTTGCCGGAGCCCATGTGAATGATTTGCAAGCCGGTTTCTTCTGTTTTTCTTTCAATCACTTTTCTCCGGCCTCGTCCCTCCGTATCCAGTTCTGTCCGTTCTCAGCGTCGTACATGCCGGTCGGTACACTGGCGCGGACACAGCGCGGCGATGCCTATCGTTCCTTGGCGATTCCGGCAACGATCGGCGATGCTCCTGCTTTGCCTAACGCGGAGTTGATGCTCTTCAGCCCGCCTAATGTCGTGCGCAGCCGCCGGAGCTGTGTATCAAGCCGTGTAGCAAGCTCGGTGAACACAGCATAGTCCTGCGCGGTGGGCCGCGCGTTCCCTGCTCCGGTGTATGCGGCGAGCTCGGCGAGCTTGTCGTTGAGACCGATCGGGTAGTTGAGCGGATCTTCGCTCGCGCGCGTGCGCACCTGATAGATCGCCTGCTCGATGTGCGTGAGCGAATCCGCGAGCGCAGTCGCGGCGTCTTTGGCGTCGCCGAGCTGCGACGAGCGTGCGCCGAGCTGCGTGCGCACGCTGCGGATCGTTTTGACCGCGTTGTTGGCGGCGCTGATCGTATCGGCGATGCGCGTGAGCAGCGCGAACTGTGCGACGAGATCCGCTTGCGTCGCTCTCGAGCGCGGGTCGGGGCGCAGGACGAACGACTGCGTTTGCGCGTGGCCGTTCACCGTGAGGCGAACCGCGTAGCGGCCGGGGACGACGAGCGGGCCCACCGGATTGCCGGCCCACAGCACCATGCCCTTGAACGACGCGGGGTCGGGCATGCGCAGGTCCCACGCGAACGTGTTCAGGCCAGCCTTGTTCGGCGCGATCGGTTGGCGCCGCACCGGCACTTCGACGTCCTCGACTCCGCGGGCTGTGTCCGCAGGATTGGCCACACGACTGCTGAAACTGCGGAGCACGCGGCCGCCCGCGTCGAGAAAGTCGAGCGTGACCGTGTCGTTAGGCGAACGGAGCCAATAGTACACGACCGCGCCCGAGCGCGGGTTGCCGGCTTTGGGCGGACCCGCATCGTGCTGGGCGCCGTTGGTCGGACCGCCGGAGAACGAGGCGCGATACACGGGACGCGGCGCGAACACGAACGCATCGCGCGCGACAACCGCGGGCGTGAGCTGTCTGAGCGGCGAGATGTCGTCCAGCACCCAGAACCCGCGGCCGTGCGTGGCGGCGATGAGATCGCCGTTCTTGATCGCGAGATCGTGCACCGGAACGATCGGCAGATTGCGGCGGAGCGGTTGCCAATGCGCGCCGTCGTCGAACGAGACCCATACGCCGCGCTCGGTGCCAACGTACAGCAGGCCGCGGCGCTCCGGATCCTCGCGGATGGTGCGCGTGAATTCCGTGGACGGAATGCCGGCCGCGATCGACGTCCAGTGCTTGCCGTAGTCCGTGGTCTTGTACAGGTACGGGCGGAGATCGTCCATCTGATAGTGATTCGCCGCCACGTAGGCCGTGCCTGCATCGAAGTGCGACGGCTCGATGATCGAGATCCGCATCCACTCCGGCAGGTCAGGCGGCGTCACGTTGGTCCACGTCGCGCCGCCGTCGCGCGTGAGGTAGATCATGCCGTCGTCGGAGCCTGTCCAGATCTCGTTGGTCACGACGGGCGACGGGGCGATCGCGAAGATCGTCCCGTAGTACTCGACGGACGTCTGGTCCTTCGTGATCGGGCCGCCCGACGGGCCTAACGTGCGCGGGTCGTGGCGCGTGAGGTCGGGGCTGATCACCTGCCAGCTCGCACCATCATTGCGCGAGCGGAAGAGCACCTGCGCGCCCGCATAGAGCGTGTTCGGGTCGCGCGGCGAGATCGCGAGCGGGTACGTCCACTGAAACCGATATTTGATGTCGCCGGCGCTGTAACCCATCGGGTTGTCCGGCCACGGGCTGACGACGGTCATCTGATGCGTGCGCCGATCGAGCCTCGTAAGGCGACCGTCGTACGATCCGGCGAACACCACGTTGGGCGAATCGGCGCGCGCGACGATGTATCCGCTCTCGCCGCCGCCCACGTCCTCCCATTGGCCGATGTCGATGCCGCCATCCCAGCGCGAGGGGCCGCACAGCGTACCGGAGTCCTGTTGGGCGCCGCACACCTGGTACGGGAAGTCGTTGGTGGTCTCGACGTGGTAGAACTGCGCCGTCGGCTGCACTTGCGGGAGCCAGGACTTGCCGCCGTTGATGGACACGGTGGCGCCGCCGTCGTTCGCCTCCGCCATCCGCTGCGGATCGTTAGGCGCGATCCACAAGTCGTGGTTGTCGGTGGATGGGGTGGCGATCGCGGTGTCGAACTTCGTGCCGCCGTCATCGGACCGGAACATGTGCACGTTGAGCACGTACACGCGGTTCGAGTCCTTCGGGTCGGCGAAGATGCGCGAGAAGTACCACGCGCGCTGGCGGAGCTTGCGCTCGTCGTTGGTGCGGTGCCAGGTGGCGCCGGCGTCATCGGAGCGGAACACGCCGCCCGAGTCGGCCTCGATGAGCGCCCACACTCGGTTAGGCTCGGCCGGCGAGACTGTTAGGCCTATGTTGCCGATCACTCCGTTAGGCAGTCCGGGCGCGTGCGTGAGCTCGGTCCAGTGCTCGCCGCCATCAGTGGACTTGAAGATGCCGCTGCCCGCGCCGCCGGACGACAACGACCACGGCGTGCGGCCCGCTTGCCAGAGCGCGGCGTACAGAATGTCGGGATTCGACGGATCGAGCACGAGCTCGATCGCGCCGGTGGAGTCGTTTCGGAACAGAATCTTGCGCCAGTGCGCGCCGCCGTCGGTCGACTTGTAGACGCCGCGCGCGCTGTCCGGCACCCACACGTGGCCGAACACCGCGGCGTAGACGACGTTCGGGTCGCGCGGGTCGACGCGCACGCGCGCGATCTGGCGCGAATCGGGGAGTCCGTCGAACTGCCACGTCTTGCCGGCGTCGACCGACTTGAACATCCCATCACCGTGCGAGACGTTGCCGCGGATGTCGTACTCGCCGGTCCCGACGTACACGATGTCGGGGTTGGAGGGACTCACGGCGATGGCGCCGATGGTCCCGCCGAAGTACTTGTCGGTGACGGGATTCCAGGTCTCACCGCCGTCGGTCGTCTTGAAGACGCCGCCGCCGGTGGTACCCAGGTAGTACTCGTTAGGCCTCAAGGCCGATCCGGCGACGGTCGCCGAGCGTCCGCCGCGAAAGGGGCCGATCTCGCGCCATGTGAGGGCGGCGAAGGCCGACGAATCGTACGTCGCCGGCCCGCCGCTTGCGTTAGGCGTCTCCTGCTGCGCGCGGGCCGGTGCGGGCCCTGCGACGACCAGGGCCAGCACCGACAGCGCGGCTACCGTACCACATCGAGATGTCGTCCGACGAGCTCCGAGCATGCGCCTCCGCTCAGAAGTTCGGGTTGGCGTTCGTCTCCTCCGGCGGGATCGGCGCGCAGAGGTTGCTGCCGAATGGGCCGCCGCCCGAGCCCGTGTAGAACGGCGCGCCGGCGGGATCGGCAAGGATCGCCGTCAGCGGCACCGACGGATTGCGCCGGATATCGCCTAACTTCTTGCCTTCCATCCAGAAGTCGCGCGCTCGCTGGTTGAGCAGCTCGGACAGGACGGACAGCGTATCGCTGCCGCCCGAGTACGCGGGCTGATTTCCGGCCGCGCGGCGCGCCCCGATGAGCGCCAGCGCATCTGTCGTCGAGGCGCTGCCGTGAAGTTCCGCTTCGGCAATGATGTACTGTGCCTCGAGGCCGGAGCCGAGGCGAATGGGATCCCCATAGCTCGTGTACTTGGCCTGAATGACGTACGGCAACTGGTTCAGGGTCGAGCCGGGCGTTGTGCTGTCGACCGGCATCCGCGGATCGCCGATGCGATAGAGGTGGGGCGCGATGATCTGGCCCTGCAGCGAGTTGAAGAAATACGTGTTGCCGAGCGTCTGCAGCGTACTCGTGTTGGCCGTTGTGACGACGTTGATGACGAAGTCTGGCGGCACAAGCGCTGCTGTGGCTTCGGCGTTCGCCCAGTCGCCCATCTGCAGATACGCACGCGCGAGACCCACGTTAGACCCGTTCACGATCGCGGCGCCACCCGGCCCCGCCGCCGAGGCGACGGTAATGGCTTGCGTAAAGGCCGTGATGGCGGTGTCGAGCAATTGTGTGTCGGTGAGCTCGGGGCCGCCCTGGATGACCGAGGAGCACATCGTCTCCGCCGACAAGTCCAGCGAGAACCCGAGGTTCATCGCCGCGGTGGCGAGATTGAGGTCCGTCGATGCGTTAGGCCCTTTGGCCAGTACCGACACGGCGTTCTCGTTGGACGCGACCGCGAGGCTCAAGGGCGCAAAGAAGTCGGCGTTGATGTCATCGGTGCTGGCGAAGTTGCGGGCGGCGAGTCGGTTGGTCTGAAGCCGAACGGCGCCCGTCCACACCTCCTCCGAAATCAAGCCCCCGAACATCGCCACGCTCTGGAACGCGATGTAGAAATTCGTCTGCGCCGACAGGGATAACGTCGCGCCGTCCGAGTTCGGGTTGAATTTGCCGGCGTCGATGACCGACGGGTTGTCGACGTTCATGCTGCACGAGGCGAGTCCGGTCACCGCCACGCCGATCAGGACCGTTGCACGCATCCATCTGGAAAATGTGGTCATGGTGGTGTCTCTCAGAACTCGAGGTTGAGCCGCACGACGAAGCGGCGGGGTTGTGGCACCGTGAATTCCTCCGTCGTCGCGAACTGCAAACTGCCGCCGTTCTGCGTGTTGGACAGCATCTCCGGATCGAAGCCCGTGAACTTGCTGCTCTTCCACAGCGCGAGGTTGCGGCCGGCGAACGTGATCGACGCCCCCGTTGCGTGCAGCCGCGCGGCGATATCGTTAGGCAATGACAGCGTGGCCGACACTTCCTGGAGGCGGATGAAGTCGGTCGGTTGGACGTAGTGGTCGAGCACGAGGGGCACCGGCGTGCCATCCGCCGTCTGGAACGGCCCGAAGCGCTCGATGAATTGCGCCTTGGTGTAGCCACCCTTGCCCGCCGGCAAATTCGTGCCCGCCGACGTGAAGGTGAGGTCTTGCAGGAGCGGCGTGAGGTTCAGGATCTTGCCGCCGCTCTGTCCGCTGAACGACGCGTAGAGGCGCAGATTGTGGAACAACGTGACGGTGTTGGCGAAGTTGGCCTGGAACGTTGGGAACTGTGGACCATCGAACACCGGCGTGCTGGTCACCGTCGCGAATCCCGCGGCGGTATCCACCTTGATGATTTTGCTCGAATACCACGCGGAGAGCGGTTGGCCCACGGCGTAGCGCAGCGTGAGGTCGGGGCTGATCTCGCTCCGGTTAGGAATCGTGATGTCGCCCAAGCTGAGCAGCTTGTTCTTCAGCGTATTCATGGTAAACGTCATGTCCCACGTGGCCGTCTTGTTGCTGATCGGCGTCGCGCGGAGGAGCAGCTCGATGCCGCGGTTGTCGACGCTGCCGGCGTTGACGAACGGATCCGCGAGGAACGCGAGCGATGGGGCGAGCGGATTCAAGAGCAACAGGTCTTTCGTTTTCTTGTCGAAGTACGTCAGCTCGACGCCGGCACGATCCTGGAAGAAACCGGCGTCGAATCCGGCCTCGAACTCGGTGCCGCGCTCCGGCTTGAGGTGCGCATTGCCCGGGCTCAGTTGGATGAGGCCAGGCCCGACGCCGCCCGAGGGTGTGACGTACGGGAACGGCGCAAAGGTCCGGAGCGACGCGCCGGGATCGGGCGCGCGGCCGGTTGTGCCGTACGCGGCGCGCAACCGGAACGTCGAGACGACGGGCGACAGCGATTGCCAGAACGGCTCCTGCGACATCACGTACGACGCCCCGACCTTGGGCAGGAAGAACGCGCCGTAATCCTGGCCGAACGACGAGTTCTTGTCGACGCGCGCGCCTAACTGGAGGAACAGCGTCTGGCCGAAGGCGAGGCCTTCCTGGGCGAGGAAGCCTAACGACTTGGACTGGGCGAAGGTCTGGTGCCCCTCGCTCGCGGCGGCCGACGACACGAGGTTGGACGAGTTGTCGGCGAGCCCGAGCCCGATGCCCAGGAGATAGTTGTTGATGGTGTTGATGTACTGGCTGCCGAACGACAGGTCCGACGCAATGTGGCCGTTCGAGCCGAACGTCAGCTTGATGTCGCCGAGGTAGTCGATCGTATAGATGTGGATCGGGTTCTGGACATCCTCGACGTAGCCGTTGGCCTGGTCACCGGTGTACCAGTTCCCATCGTTTTTCGGGAAGAACGTGAATCCCTGGGTGGACGACAGGTCGCCGCCGATCGTTAGGCGGTTGGTGAGCCAGGAGAACGGATTGTAGTGCGCCGTGGCCGTGGGCGTGAACCGCAGCGTGGTGAGCTTGTTCTGGATGGCCTCGAGGCCCTGGATCGGCGTGCTCGTGCCGCCCGACCGCGTGCCATCGGGGTTGACCGTCACGGCGAACGGCGAGGTCAGGAAGTAGCCCTGCGTCAGGTAGCCATAGGTACCGTCGTCGCCCTGAGGAATCCGATAGTCGTTGTAGGCCAATCCGATCGCGGCGTCGAAGCTCAGCTCGGGGTTCACCACCCAGTTGAAGCTCGTGCGCCCAGTGCGCCGATAGTAATAGTTGCTCGCCGAGGTGCCGATTTCGTTCGAGACGCTACCGGACACGAAGTAGCCGAACGAGTCGCCGCCGCCGCGCGCGCTGTAGTCCACCGACTTCATGTTCCCGTTGCGGAACACGCCCGCGTCGTTGAGCGGCTGGTCGGAGATGACGGTGCCGGCCGGTTTGTTGAGGCACAGGTCGGCGCCGCCGGGCGCAGTGTCGGCCGCGCTGCACGTGCCGAACACCGACAACGGGGTGAAGTTCGGCTTCACCTGGTCGTACTCGACGGCGATGCTCTGGGTGAACTTGCGCGAGCCTAACTGGCCCTTCTTGGTGATGATCTGGATCACGCCGGCCGACGCGTCGGCACCGTACAGCGTGGCCGCAGCCGGGCCCTTCACGATCTCGATGCTCGCGATGTCGTCGGGGTTGATGTCGTTGAGCGCGGTCACCGTCTGGCCGCCTAACCCTTCGAGGCCGTGGAAACCGCTGCCGACATCCTGGCGGGCGCCGCTCTCCATGCGGACGCCGTCGATGAACACGAGCGGTGCGTTCGACAGCGAGATGGAGGCGGGACCGCGGATCTGGATGCGCGGCGCTGAGCCGATCGTGCCCGACGCCGACGTCACGTTGACGCCCGCCACTCGGCCCTGCAGCACGTCGGTGACGTTGACGGGCGCAGCTTTGGAATTGACGGCCGAGGCGTCAATCGAGGTTGCCGGGGCGCCCTGCGCCTCGCGCGTTTGATTGCCCGCCGTGCCGGTGACGACGATCGTCTGGAGCTCCGTCGCGCTGATGCGGAGCCCGAAGTCGGCGGTCACGTCGCCGCCATCGGGCACGGTCACCTGCTTCGTGGCGGGGGCGTAGCCGATGCGCCGAACGGTGAGCGTGTACGTGCCGGCCGGCACGCGGGCGACGTGGTACGTGCCGTCCTCGGCCGTCACGCCGCCTAACTCGGTGCCCCCGAGTTTGACGCCCGCGGCGGCCAACGGCTCGCCGGTTTTCACGTCGGTGACCTTCCCGGAGATGGTGCCGAGCGCGCGCCGGTGCTCCGTTAGGCGGGCGGCGGGCGGGACACCAGTGGCGACGAATGCGGGCGTTTGTGTCGCGGCCGCCCGGGCCGGCTGCTGCGCCGGCAACGACTCGGCGACCATCGTGCCGCCCGCGAGCAGCGAGAGTGCAAGCGCTAAGCGGAGACCCATGGTACCGTTCCTCACTTGGTGTTGGGCAAGGGTGGAATCTCGTGGACGGGTGAACCGGACTGGAACTGCGCGGACGGACGGCCTGGTCGATCGACTGCGGTCGGCGCGGTGAAGACCGACAGGAAAGCCCAACGGCAAGCAGTCTTTCGTTATTGATACGGACAAATTACTATTGGTCCGGACAAATGATAACGTCCACCCCTCCGACGCGCCAGACTGACTTCCGCTCGACCACTGCTCGCCACCGCCTCCCCTCAACTGCCGCCGGCGGAGTCACTTACCATGGACCACCAGCTCCAACGCGAAATCCGCCGGCTCCGCCGCCTCAACGCGGTCACCCTGGGCGCACTCATTATACTGGCGGCCGCCGCGTTCACCGGCCTCGTCCGTCCCGCGCCCTCGGCCAAGTTCGACGTCATCGATGTCGGCCGGATCAACATCCGCGAGCCTGACGGAACCATTCGCCTCGCCATTTCCAACAAGGCGCACTTCCCCGACCCGATCATCGACGGGAAGACCTACCCGCTGCGCAGCGGTGCCAAGCCGGCGGGGATGATTTTCTTCAACGATCTGGGAGACGAAGACGGCGGGTTGATCTGGAACGGGAAGACAGTCGCCGGCGGGTACGACGCCGGCGCGTCGCTCACCATGGATCAGTGGCGACAGGACCAGACCGTCCAGCTCTCGTACGAAGGGGGACCGCAGCACACCAATTGGGTTGGACTCCGCGTGATCGACCGGCCCGAGAAGCCGATGGCGCCGATGCTCGATCGCGCGATGCAGGCTATGAAGTTACCAGCCGGCGCGGCGCGCGACAGCGCCATGCGTGCGGTTCGGCAGTTCGCGATGGACAGCGGGCTCACGCCGGCGTCGCGCATCCTCATCGGCAAGGGCGCGGAGAAAGCCGCGACCGTACGGCTCAACGATCCGGCCGGACGCACCCGGATCCTGCTCAGCGTCGACTCGCTCGGCGCCCCATCCATCCAGCTGCTCGATTCCGCGGGTCACGTCACGTACCGCATTCCGTCCGACGTCGGCGCGGGTGCGCATTGACGCCGCTCCGCACGCCACTCCTCGATTCCACCGAATCATCCCGATGCCTAACGTCATGACCGCGCTCCGGCTGTCCGCGCTCGCCGTGTTGGGCGCGACCACGCTCGCGGCGCAAACCGCGCCCGCGACGCATGTCGCGACCACGGTCGAGATGCCGGCGCCGGTGTACGCCGGCGCGCCGTCACCGGATGCGCTCGCGCACCTCGTGCTCGCGCGCTTCGCCACCGGCACGTCCGCGGCGTTCGACTCCGTGTACCCCGATCCGTTAGGCCGCGTGGTGGTGGAGGGCGCGGTGCAACGCAAGCAGTTGCGGACGCCGGGACTCGGGCGCGTGCTCTGGTCCGATGCCTCGCGCGCCGTGCTGCTCGTGACCGGCACCGTGCACGAGGGGCACGCCACCGGTATCGAAACGGGGTCGGACGAAACCAATCGCGTGCGCCGGTTGTCCGGGCTTTACGAAGCGCGGCACAGCGGCACCTCGTGGATGCTCGTGCGACAGATCCCGTTCGACACGCTCAATTACATCCGCGCGCAGGTGCTGCACGTGGACATCGAGCCGGGGCGTGTGAGCCGCATCGTCGACACGCTCACGATCGACGCGGGCAGTCCCTACGGCTTCGCGACGCGGATCAACAACGCGACGGAGCTGCACCTGGTGCGGCTCGACGGCAGGCCGGTGAAGTATGCGTTAGGCGGCGGCGTGCTCTGGATCGATACGCGCGGCCGGAGGCCGGGCCGGTCGCAGCTCGTGCTCGCCTATTCGATTCCGGCAGAGCACGAAGCGAAGGCGGCCACCGGCGATTCGGCGAACGTGACGCCGCGGACGTCGCCCGACACCCTGCCCGCCTACGGCGCGATGAACAACACGGACGCGTGGCACCCGTTCTTCAACTACGACAGCGGCAACGATTTCAGCCAGCTCACGGTGACGGCGACGATTCCGGCGCAGTACCGCCTGACGACGTCGGTGCCGCAGACCGAAACCGTGAAGAACGGCGTTCGCACGGTGCATGGCACGAGCATCCACCCGCAGTTCTTGCTGGCGCTGCTCTACGACCGCGACTGGACGCCGGTTACGCAACAGGTTAACGACGGCGAGTTCACGCTCGAGACATTCTTCGCGCCGGGCTTCCACTTCTCGCCCGACACGATCGCGAAGACGGCCGGGTTCGTGTACCACGTGCTCGTGCCGCGGTTCGGCGAGCCGCAGGCGCCGTCGCGCTACCTGGCGGTGGTGGAAGATCGCCAGTTAGGCCACAGCGGCTGGCAAGTCCGCATGAACAACGCGGTCATTTCCGGCGACAGCGCCATCATGCTCGACGAGCCGACGCTCGGCCCCTCGTTTGCGTTCGCGCACGAGGTTTCGCACGGGTGGACCATGAACTCGTCCGGTCTTGCCGCGAACTTTCTGCAGGAAGGATGGGCGACGTTCTGCGAGTCGCTCGTGTTAGGCGCGGCGTATGGGACGGAAATGCAGCGCGCGTTCTGGGAGCGGATGCGGACGTCGTACGTCACGGGCCTGGATCGCGCCGGATTCCTCGGCGGCTTCGAGGGCAAGCAGAGCATTCTCGACAACCCCGACAACGGCCGTATCCACTACTCGAAGGGGTCCTGGATCCTGCACGAGCTCGACTACGTGCTCGGCGATTCGACGTTCGACCGCGGCATGCGCGCGTTCATTTCGACCAACGGAGAGGGCCCGCACGGCTATCCCGAGTTCATCGCCGACATGTCCAAGGCGGCGGGCCGAGACTTGACGTCGTTCGTGATGCCGTGGTTGAGCGGCAAATACATCCCCGACGTCGAGGCGCGCGTCCTAGGCTCGTCGTTAGTCGTGACACAGTCGCAGCCCGATGTGGTGTTCGATCTGCCGCTGGACGTCGCGATCGTCTCGGGCACCGATACGACGCGTAAGTCGGTGCACCTCACATCGCGCGCCGACACCGTGCCGTTGGAGAACGCCGGCGCGGTGACGCGGGTGCTCGTCGACCCCGATCATCACTTCCTGCTCCGGCGGCACTGGGGCGAGATCGAACGATTTACGCTCCACGCGCCTAACGCAAAAACCGTGGAGCTGGCCGGCAACTTCACGGCCAAGCCGGTTGCCGCGACGCGCAGCGGCGACGACTGGACGGTCGAGCTCCCGATGCCCGAAGGGCGCTACCTGTATCTCTGGCGCGTGGATGGCAAGAGCCCATCCGATCTCGATGCCATCGCCGCCGTGAAGAACGGGTCGAGCGAAGCCACCGCGCGCGCCGGCGTGCGCATCGTCCGCCCGTTAGTCCATCTGGATGACCGCGACGCGCGCTGAGCGCGTCGCTTCCCCTCACCGCGAGACCACATGACACGCGAATGGTTCACGCCGCTCACGCGATGGCTCGGCTTCCGGACATACGTCGTGGCGTCCACGAGTATCATCGGCGTTCTCTCGCTCGCCGCGTTCACCAAGGCGTCGACGAAGCCGCACTTCCAGGAGATCGACGTGGAGCGCATCAACGTCGTCGAGCCGGACGGCAAGCTGCGCATGACGATTTCGGACGCGGCGCGCTCGCCCGGCTGGGTCTTCCACGGGAAGGTCGTTCCGGGCCGGCCCAAAGGTGCCGGCATGATCTTCTTCAACGACGAGGGCGAAGAAGATGGCGGCATCGGATTCGGCGGACGCACCGTTGACGGCAAAGTGCACGCCGACGGTGGCATTGCATTCGACCACTATGAATCCGATGAGACGGTCACGCTGCGCTATTCGCAGAATGCTGGACGGACGCAATCGGGGCTCCTGGTCACCGATCGCGCCGACGTGCCGATTCTCACCGTGATCAACAAACAGGATTCGCTGCGCGCGATGCCGGCCGGTGCTGCACGCGACTCGGCGATGAAAGCGTTCGTCGAGAACGGCGGCCATCCGCTCGCGGCGCGACGCCTCTTCGCGGGGCGCGATGTCGATCAGAATGCCGTCGTGAGTCTCGCTGACCCACAGGGGCGTCCGCGGTTGCGTCTGCAGGTCGACTCGACGGGCGCCGCGAGCATCCAGTTCCTCGACACCGCCGGTCACGTGACGCGGACGATCGCCGCCGATTCGATGGGGGCCTCGCGATGAGCACTCGATCCCTGTTCCACCTCGCCTGCCTGACTGGCGCCGCGATCGTTGCGTTAGGCGCTGGCGCGCCGGCGCAGTCGCCGCGATTCGAAGTCACCATCTCTCCGTCGGCGCACGCGGGCCCACTCACCGGCCGGCTCATCGTCGCCGTGAGCAAGCTCGAGAAGCCCGAGCCGCGCCTCATCATCTCGCCGCGCGGTCCGGCCGTGTACGGCGTCGATCTCGATCAACTGCCCGCCGGCAAGTCGACGGTGGTCGGCAATTCAGCGACGAGCTATCCCATGCGGCTGTCGGAGCTGCCGCCCGGCGACTACTACGTGCAGGCCGTGGTGAACGTGTATCAGCAGTATCACCGGAGCGACGGCCACACGATCTGGGTGCACTTGGGCGACGGCCGCGTGGAGTTCTTCAACTTCGCGGGCGGCAACCTGTACAGCGACGTGCAGAAGGTGCACATCGACGGGCGCAGCACCATCAAGCTCACCGTCAACCGCGTGATCGCCGAGGAGCCGAGGCCGGCCGACACGGAGTGGCTGAAGCACGTGAAGATCCAGAGCCAGCTGCTCACGAAGTTCTGGGGGCATCCGGTGTACATCTACGCCGACGTGCTCCTGCCCAAGGGCTACGACGAGCATCCGACCACGTATTATCCGATCGTCTTTCCGTTAGGCCACGCCCCCACGCCGTTCTCGTTCAACCCCGACTCGGCGTCGGAGCGCCGGGGCGGCGAGCAGAACCCGTTGGAGCTGCGCCGCGGTGCGCGCATCAACCGCGTGTCGGGCCTCGAGAGCGGCTACGATTTCTACAAGCAGTGGGTGTCGGACAGCTTCCCACGCGTCATCGCGGTGACGCTGGAGCAGGCGACGCCGTATTTTGCCGATTCGTACTCGACGAACTCGGCGAACGACGGGCCTTACGGCGACGCGTTCGTGCAGGAGGTGGTTCCGTACCTGGAGCAGCACTTCCGCATCATTCCGAAGCCGTACGCGCGACAGGTGGAAGGCGCGTCGACGAGCGGATGGCAGACGCTCGCGCTGCTGCTGCAGCATCCCGATTTCTTCGGCGGCGGATGGGTGTTGCAGCCCGACCCGATCGATTTCCGGCACTACCAGCTGACCAACATCTATTCGGATACCAACGCGTTCACGATTCCGAACGGGATGTTCACGCCGGCGGAGCGGCAGTTCCAGCGCACCACGGAGGGCCAGGTGGTGATCACGACGCGCCAACTGAGCCACTTCGAGGATGTGTTAGGCAGCCACGGCCGTTCCGGCTACCAGCTGGAAGCGTGGGAGGCGGTGTACGGCCCGGTGGGTGCGGACGGATATCCGGTGGGGGTGTGGAACAAGCAAACCGGCGAGATCGACCACACGACCGCCGCCTACATGCGCGACCACGGCTATGATCTGCGCGCGTATGCCCAACGGAACTGGGCGACGTTAGGCCCGAAGCTCGCCGGCAAGCTCCATTTCTTCGCCGGCGACATGGACAACTACTATCTCAACCTGGCGGTCTACGATTTCCAGGACTTCGTGGACAGCACGAGCAACCCGCACTCGGACGCCGACTTCACGTACGGCCGCCCGATGAAGGGCCACGGCTGGCACTCCTACACGTGGGCGGAGATGGTGAAGAAGATGGCGGACGCCGTGAAGCGGGAAGCGCCGGCGGGAGAATCCAGCGCGGGATGGAATTACTAGGGCTCAGGGAAGCGGCGACTGACGTCGCCTGCGGGAAGCGCGTTGCTGGGGGAAGCGGCGCCTAACGGCGCCTGAGGGAAGAGGGCATCCCTTCCCTCATGGCGGCGCGAGCCGCCGCTTCCCTCAGCGCAGCGCTTCCCCCAGGCGGCGCTAGCCGCCGATTCCCTCTCACTTGTGCCAGATGTCCAAATAGCCCGTCGTCGCATGGTCGTTCGCGTTGCCTTCCGGCAGCGCGATGCGGCCGTCGACGACGATCGGCGAATTCCAGTGGCCCTCACCGCACTCGAGCGTGGTGATCAGCTTGCCGGTGGGCGGGT
>DASVAC010000274.1:0-3637 GCA_036376535.1 Gemmatimonadaceae bacterium
GCGCGACCGGATCATCGGCAGCCTGTCGGCGACGTACAAGTTCACGCCGTCGCTCACCGGCACGGTGCAGTCCGGCACCGACTGGTACCGCGACTGGTGGCAACAGGACTACGCCGACGGCAACATCGCCGTGAACTACGCCGGCGGCGCGTTCTTCGAGCAGGATCGCTACAACCGCGAAACCAACTCCAACTTCCTGCTCACCTGGGACCACCCGGTCACGAGCAAGCTCGGCCTAACGATCAACGGCGGCGGCAACCGGCGCGACGACTACACCACGACCAACCAGCAGGGCACGCCGCACCTGGTCATCCCGGGCACGTACAACATCGCCAACTCGGCCGTGTTCCCCCAGGTGTCGTCGCTCGACTTGCGCCGCCGCACCAACAGCCTCTACGGCCAGGCCCAGTTCTCATACGACAACAACCTCTTCCTCGACGTCACGGGCCGCAACGACTGGTCGTCCACGCTGCCCCAAAACAACAACGCGTACTTCTATCCGTCGGTGTCGGGCAGCTTCGTGTTCACCGACGCGGTCCCGGCGACGAAGTTAGGCGGACTGCTCTCGTATGGAAAAGTGCGCGCCAGTTGGGCCAAGGTCGGCAACGACGCCGATCCGTACCAGCTCGCCGTGACGTACGCGCCCGGCACGCCGTTCGGGTCGGTCCCCACCTTCGCCGTGCCCAACAGCATCCCCAATTCGAACCTCAAGCCCGAGAACACGCGCTCGTGGGAGACCGGCCTCGAGCTGCGGTTCCTGAACGATCGGATCTCGCTCGACGGCACGTACTACAGCAAGCTGACCACGAATCAGATCGTGCCGGCGCAGATCAGCGGCGCCACGGGATTCACGAGCGCCGTGCTCAACGCCGGTTCCGTGCAGAACAAGGGTGTGGAGCTGCAACTCGGCGGGACGCCCATTCGGACGCAGGGCGGCTTCAGCTGGGACGTGTCGGTGAACTATGCGCGCAACCGCAGCATGGTGACGAGCCTCGCGCCCGGCCTCGACGCCGTTGTGTTAGGCACCTATTGGGGCCTGAGCGTGGAAGCGCGCGTCGGGCAGCCGTACGGCACGCTCTTCGGCAACCCGCTGCTCCGCAACGCGCAGGGCCAGCTCATTCTGACCAACGGACTGCCCCAGGCGGATCCGCAGCAGCGCGTCCTCGGCCACTACTCGCCGGATTGGGTCGGTGGCATCCAGAACACGTTCCACTACAAGCAGTGGGATCTCGGCTTCCTCTTCGATACGAAGCAGGGCGGCCAGATCTTCAGCACCACCGAAATGTTCGGCCAGGAATCCGGCGTCCTCGCGTCGTCGCTGCGCGGCCGCGAGAACGCGGAGACGCTCGCCGACGGCGGCGGCATGGTCATCCCGGGCGTCAACGCCGACGGTACGCCTAACACGACCAAGGTGACCGCGCAGGCGTACTTCAACGCCCTCTTCCAGGTGCACGAGCCGTACATCTTCGACGCCAGCTTCTGGAAGCTGCGCGAGGTCCGGTTCGGCTACACGGTCCCGTCCACGTTCGCCCAACGATTCGGATTGTCGTCGCTGTACATCGCGGCCGTCGGCCGGAACTTGTGGCTCCACACCAACGTGCCGGACATCGACCCCGAGACCGCGTTCGACAACAGCAACGTGCAGGGCATCGAGTACTTCGGGATCCCCAGCGCCAAGAGCTACGGCTTCACCGTGAGCGTGACGCCATGACGACGCAACCATATCACGCCGAGATGCGCATGCGACGCTCAGCGATTTCCCGCACCGTGTTGGCGCTGGCGCTCCTGGTGGGCGCGACCGCGTGCGGCAACGGCCTAACGGGACTCAACGTCAATCCCAACCAGCCCAACAAAGTCAAACCCGCGTTCCTGTTCCCGGATGGCGTGTCCGACGTGGTCGGCCGCGCCCGGGGTGGCAGCTTCGATCTCACGCTCACCTCGCTCTGGGCGCAGCAGATCGCGATGGACCGGTTCACCGACGAGGACCGCTACTCGATCCGGCCCGACAACATCAACGGCTACTGGTCGGGTTTCTATGCCGGCGGCCTGCAGGACTTCGCGACGATCATCGCGCAGGGCGATTCGGGCGCGACGCCTAACGAGATCGCGCCGGCGCTGGTCATGAAATCCTGGACGTACGGCATCATGACCGACATCTGGGGCGACATCCCGTACTCGCAGGCCAACCAGGGACGCGCGCAGCTCCGGCCGGCGTACGACCCGCAACAGCAGATCTACGCGGGGTTGTTCACCGACCTCAAGCAGGCGAACGACATGATCACCGGCGATCCGGGCTACGGCGCCGCCGATCTCGTCTACGCCGGCCAGATGCAGGAGTGGAAGAAGTTCGCCAACTCGCTCAGGCTCCGCTTCGCGATGCGCCTCACCAAAGTCGACCCGGCGACCGCCCAATCGCAGGCGCTGGCGGCGATCGCCGATGGTGTGTTCACGTCGAACGGAGACAACGCGCTGCTCCGGTGGCCGGGCGATGGCACCAACAACAACCCGGTCTACAATAACTTCACGGTGCGCGACGACCAGCACGTGAGCCAGACGCTGATCGACATCATGAAGAGCCTGTATGTCTCGACGACGGGCAGCGACACCACGTTCGACCCGCGTCTGGGCGTCTACGCCGATCCGGTCATCGCGAAGCTGCCGGACACCGTGTTCATCGGTGCGCCTAACGGACTGCAAGACGACTCGGCGATCGGGATCGGCCTCACGCACACCTCGCGTGTGGGCGCCGCCTACCGCGCCATCGCCGAGCCGTCCAAGCTCATGACGTACTCCGAAGTCCTGTTCGACGAAGCGGAAATGGCCGCACGCGGCTGGACCGCCGACGATCCCGCCGCGCTCTACGGCCAGGCCATCCAGGCGTCGATGGAATACAACGGCATTCCCGACGACGTGGCCGCGGCGTACATTGCGTCGCCGCGCGTGGCGTACAGCCCGGCCACGGGCCTGCAGCAGATCGCGCTGCAAAAATGGATTGCGCTCTACGGCGAAGGCACCGAGGCCTACAGCGAGTACCGTCGCACGAACGTCCCCGACCTGCAGCCCGGTCCGGCGGCGATCACCACGCCCAAGATCGTGGCGCGGCGTCTCACGTACCCGGTGTCCGAGCAGTCGCTCAACAACGACAACCTGCAGGCTGCGATGTCTCGGCAGGGCGGGGCGTCGCTCACCGACCGCGTCTGGTGGGACACGCCGGACGTGCCGTAATTGCCTAACGGGAGGCTGCGCGGGGCGATGTCGGCCCCGCGCTTGCCCCCGCCATCGTCGAGCCGTTTCCTCCGGCTGGAGTCCGCATCATGCGTTGGTTCGCATCCCTTGCCGTTGCCGCGCTGCTTGCGCCGATCGTTCCGCGTGCCGCCCAGACGCAGCAGGAAGGCGACTACACGATCGAGAACTTTCACTTCACCGACGGCGAGACGCTGCCGCAGGTGCGCCAGCACTGGATGACGTTAGGCAAGCCGCGCACCGACGCGAAGGGCCTCACCACCAACGCCGTGCTCATCCTGCACGGTACCACGGGCACCGGCCGGCAGTTCCTGTCGCCGGTGTTCGCCGGCGTCCTGTACGGTCCGGGCCAGCTCCTCGACACCACCAAGTACTACATCATCCTCCCCGACGC
>DASVAC010000275.1:0-5586 GCA_036376535.1 Gemmatimonadaceae bacterium
TCGCTGCAAGCGGCCAGCGTTAGGACAGGAGCGACCAGCATCAAACGATTGAGCGTTCGCATGGCGTTCTCCGGTGCGAGGCGACGCGTGTCGATCCGCTGTCGTCGCTGAGGCAGCGGCGGGATTCACGTGCTCGCGCAACGTAGACAGTGTCGGTCGAGAACGCCGAGGGCTTCGCGGTCAAGGATTGCGAGGGCCGCGCGAACGACGCCGAACGGATGGCGGAGGCTGGCGGGCCGCGTTGCAACGTTGCGTGTCACTTAGAGTTGTGCTGCGTGCACTGCGGATCGGCGCGGGCGTGCGTGTTCAGCGCAAGAACCGGCGAGAAAACGGTCTCTAGACGCGGTGAAGCGCCGCGAGGGGAACGCGGTATGCAGCACCCCCAACCGACCGTCGAAGAAGAAGCCGACTGGCGCTCGCATCAGTGCCCCGTGCCTCGTGAAGGACCCAATTCCCTGCTCCGATGAGTCATCACCATGACATCCCAATCGCTTGAGCTGTTGTTGGCCGCGCTAGTCGCAATCGGGCTGGCGCTCGCCATCGTGTTCGGGCGAATTGGCGCGCGCCAGTACGAGGCCGCGACGGATCGCGAGCGCGAGCTGCGGATGCAGGCCGATGATCTGCGCCGTCAAGCCGAAGAGGCGCGTCGGCGGATCGCGGCCATCCTGGATGGGCTTCCCGATGCGGCAACGGCGTTCGACTCGCAGTGGCGCTGGTTGTACCTCAATCCGGCGGCCGCCGTTTGGCTCAGGCGGTTGGGCAAAGATCCGGATCGGATGATCGGGCGCGTGGTGTGGGAGGAGTTCCCCAATCTCGTCGGGACGCCGTTTCAACGCGCCATGATGCGCGCCGTCGCCGAGCGTCAGCCGGTGGAGCATCTGGCGTGTTACGAGCCGACCGGATCGTGGATCGAGCAGCGCGTCGTTCCGGTACCGGAAGGCGTGGTGACGTTCGCGCGCGATGTCACGGAGCGCATTCACCTGCACGATGCACTGCGCGACGAAGCGCGCGTGCTGGCGACGCTGCAGGAGATCGGGAGCATGGTGGCGGCGGAGCTCAATCTGCCGCGCCTGGCGCACGTGGTCGTCGAGGAGGCGACGGCACTGGTCGGCGGGACGTTAGGCGCGTTTTTCTACCGCGATGCCGACTTGCCGGACACGCCGCTGGAGCTCGTCTCCGTGGCCGGTGCGTCGCACGACATCGCGGGCCCGGTGACGCTCCCGGACGACGTGCCCGGCCTGGCGCAGGTGGTCAGCGGTGCGGCGCCGCTCCGGTTAGGCGAGCTCACGCCGCCCCTCACGTTCGGCACGCTGGGCGACGGCCTCCCCGATCCGTTAGGCAACGCGTCCGCGCGGAGCGTGCTGGCCGTCCCCGTCACCTCGCACTCCGGCGCCGTGCTCGGCGTGCTCTGTCTGCTCGACGAGCTGCCCGGCCAGTTCTCGGAGCGGCACAAGCGCATCGCGCATGGCATCGCGTCGTGGGCGGCGGTGGCGCTGGACAATGCGCGCCTGTACGAAGCGGAGCGGGTGGCCCGCGCCGAAGCGCAGGTGGCGAGCCGCGCCAAAAGCGATTTCCTGGCGACGATGAGCCACGAGCTGCGCACGCCGCTCAACGCCATCGCCGGGTACACGGAGCTGCTCACACTCGGCGTCCGCGGCCCCATGAACGAGGTGCAGCGCGATTACCTCGACCGGATTCACCGCGCGCAGCACGAGCTGCTGGCGCTGATCAACGATGTGCTCAACTTCGTGAAGGCCGAAAGCGGACGCCTGCACTTCGCGATGCAGGAGGTCGCGGTCCGCGATCTGCTCGATGGGCTGGAGGCGTTGTTCGGCGCGCAGATGAACGCGCGGCACATCGCATACGAATGGATTCCGGGCGACGACGATGCGATGGTGCGCGCCGATCCGGACCGCGCGCGTCAAGTGCTGCAGAACCTCGTTTCCAATGCGGTGAAGTTCACGCCGCCCGGCGGGCGGATCGCGGTCCGCGCCGCAGCGCGCGGCGATACCGTGCGCATCACGGTGCGCGACACGGGCGTGGGCGTGGCACCCGAAAAGCTCGAGTTCATCTTCGAGCCGTTCGTGCAGCTCGATCGCGATCTGGCCTCGCCGCGCGAAGGCGCGGGACTCGGCCTTGCCATCAGCCGGGATCTGGCGCGCGCCATGGGCGGCGACATCACGGCGCGCAGCACGCCCGGCAAGGGGTCGACGTTCACGCTCGCGCTCCCCCGCGCGCGCAACATTCACCCGGACAGTGATGGAGCGAGCGCTCCCCCACTCAGGGCTGACGCGGCGGTCCCCCGCGACCCGGCGACTTGAGCTCGTCGGGCAGGCTGTTCCACTGCTGCTGCGTTAGCACTTTCTTCACCGCATCGAGTGCGTGCGCTCGCGCCTGCCGCGCTTCGGCGAGGCGCGGCCTGAGCGAGAGCACGAGCGCGCGCGGGTCGGCGTTGCTGCCCGCGTCGTCGATGCGCTTCCGGATCGCGGCCTGAACGCTGTCGTTCTTCGTCTGCAGCTGCGCGGCGATGAGCCGGAGCTTGGCCACTTCGTCGTCGGTGAGGTGCAGCGAGTCCTCGAGCGAGATGATGGTCGTCACCGGATTGGTGAAGCCGCGGCCCATGCGCGAGGCGAAGTCGGACGCGGTGCCCGGGCCGGTGGTCGGTCCGTTAGGCCCACCCCCGCGCCCGCCGCGTCCGCCGCCGAACGCCGCGCGCAGCCGGTCGCGCATGCGATCCGGTCCTAACGCAAAGTGTCCCTGGAAGCCGATCTGGAACGGCACGCGGAACGCGCTCGCCGAGGCGGCGGTGGACCCGAAGCGCTCGTTCACCTGGTAGACGTAACTGGTCGTGGTCTGGTCGAAGCCTCGGACGAAGAGCAGCGTGGGATCGGGCAGCCGCACCGCGCCCCACCCGTGCGCGCCGTTCGCGCCGTGCAGCAGCTCGTCGATGCCCGAGATCAGGTTCGTGGTCACGATCGAGAGCGTGAGGCGGCGGTCGAGGCCGAGTACGTTAGGCCGGATGTTGAGCTGGAGGTCGAATGCCGGCTGCCACGGTCCCTGGCAGCTGTTGCGCGCGGCGACGGTGCCGAGCTGCGCGAGCAGGCAGTCGCGCACGGAGGGCGTGGCCGACGCGAGCACGCGGCGCATCGCGTTGGCGACGGCGGTGTCGCTGGTGGCGGCCGGATTGAAGATGAATGCGCGGTCGTTGCGCGCGCCGTCGCCGTTGATGTCCGACGCGACGAGCGGGGTGAACGGCGCGCCCGAGGACAGGCGCGCGATGCTCGTGAGCTCGATCGCCTGATTGACCGGCACGGTGAACGTCCCGATGAACGCGTGCTCGCGCTGGTAGTTGCTGTTGGCCCACTCGGGGTGATTCGGGTTGCCGGCAGTAGTCGGCGAGCCGAAGCCCGCGGTGGCCGAGCAGCACGAGAACGACGATTGGTCGCGCGCCTTGGTGAACGTGTACGAGATCGAGTAGACCGCACCGGCGTCGGTGAATCCGTTGACGCCCACGGTCAGCTGCCCCGATTGGGACGCGAGGTTCGATTGCACCTGGATGACGTCGCCTAACTCGGGGTGCAGGCGCGACGCGGCGCTGTTGACGACGCCGCTCACCGGGTCGATGTCGGCCGGCGACACGTACACCGGGCGGTTGTTCTCGCCGGCCAGACGGAACTTGGGCACCGTGTCGAGGTTCATATCGGAGAAGCCGTACTGGCTCACGCCGCGCGTCCAGTTCGCGTCGACGGTGATGCCGATGCGGTCGAACACGCGGCGCTGCAGGCCTAACGACGCGCGCCACGCTCGGGGCGACGTGAAGCGCGGGTCGAACACCACGACGTTGGGTTGCGACTGTCCGAACGTGGTGCCGGCGCCGCCCACGCATTGCGTGGGGATGGTGGACGGGTCGAGCGCGAACGATGTCCAGTCCGGGACCGGCACCTGGTCGCCGATGCACACCAGCTGGGACTCGGTGCCCGGGAGGCCGGTCGCGCCCTGCGCCGCGGCGAACAGACCGCTCGGCGTGGGACTCCGGAATTCGCCGACACCGCCGCGGATGATGGTGGACGCGAAGCCGCCACCGCCGCCTAACAGAGCGGTGAAGCCCATGCGCGGGCTCACGCTCAGCTCCGAGGGAAACCGGTCCGTGCGGCGGCCGAACAGCGAATCGACGAGCGGATTGAACGCGGGCGCACCCGACTCGGTGGCGCCTTCGACGCGCGCGCCGTACGTAACCTGCAGCACGCGGCCGATGCGCCAGATGTCGCCCAGGTAGAACGCCGCGTTCTCGCTGGTGCCGGCTCGAATGTTCGGCGCGAGCGTGCGCGTGAATTCCGCCGGTTGATTGTCGGACAATTGCTCGAGCGACGAGTAGAAGTACGTCCCGAACTCGTTGGTCGTGACATCCTGATCGTAGCGGGTGCGATCGTAGTACAGACCCGCTTTGATCCGGTGCGTGCCGCTGCCCGGCAGCCACGACAATTCTTCCGTGGATTCGAAGCTCGTGTTGTTGGTGCGTTGCGGAAGTCCGTTGCTGCCGCCGAACGCGAGCGCGGAGATGCCGCTCGAGCTGTCGGCCAGCTGCGACGCAACCTGCACGCGCCCATCGGGGAGATCCATGAATGGATTTGCGGACCGATGATCGCGCGACCAGTACGCACGCAGCTCGTTGATGAAGCTCCCGCCGAAGTACGACGTGAGCACCGCCATGAGTCCCCCACCCGTCTCGTCGGAGGTGCCGCCCGTTTGCGGCAGCGCGAACTGGCTCACGCGCGTCGGGTTCTGCGTGATGTCGCGCCAATCGCCGCGCACCATGAGCGTCTGGTTGTCCGAGATCAGCCAGTCGGCGCGCACCAGGCCTAACGTATTGTCGGCGCTGCGCTCGGGCGCGATGTCCGGCAGGTCCGGGCGCACGCCGGCAGCGCCGACGAGCGACAGGAACCGATTCAGCGAATCGCCGTTCACGCCTAACCGCTGGAGCACGGCGGGATTCACATTGAGCAGCGAGGGCAGCTCGTTGTCGCGCCAGCGGCCCTGCACCGCCCCGAAGATGAACAACTTGTCCTTCACGATCGGACCGCCCAGTCCCCCGCCCAACTGGTTCTGCGTGTACGCGGCCGACAGCGACGAGTCGCCCGCGCCCCAGGCGAGGGATTGGTCGCGGAGCGTGTACGTGAACGAGCCCTCGGGCACGTTCGTCCCGCCGCGCGTGGTGGACGCGACGAGCCCACCGCTAAACTCTCCGCGCGCCACATCGTAGGTGCTGGTGATGACCTGCGTCGATCGCACCGCATCCTGGGGAACGGCACCGTTGCCGGAGCCAAAGCTGAGTCCGTCGAGCGTCAGGGAGTTGGCCGTTGGGCGGAGGCCCGCGACCGAGAACGCGGCGTCGGTGGAGTCGGTGCCGTCGAGTCCCACCACGCCCGGTGCAAGCGTGGCCAGCGCGTTGAGATCGCTCGCGTCGACCGGCAGGCGCGCCGCCATCTCAGACGAGATGTCGCGCTCGGTCGAGCCGGGCGTCCGTTGATTCCCCCGGCCATTGTTGCGCCGAGCGTTGACGGTGACGGTGGCGAGGCGCTGGGCCGT
>DASVAC010000276.1:0-9826 GCA_036376535.1 Gemmatimonadaceae bacterium
GGAACATGTCCCGGGAATGGATCGGCGCGATGCCCCACTTCGTCGTCCTGTTCGGCGAACGCTTCACCCCGAGCGTCGAGTGACGCCCGGGTCACTTGAAACCGCCTCGCACACAAAAATTCGGACAGGCCCAGGCAGCGCCCTTACGCCCGGTGCAGAGCGATCACTTTCGTTATCCCTTTTTTCACCTTTGTTATCCTTTCAAGCAGTTGCCGTTTGCTGCCCAGCCCAACGCAACCTTCCCACTCATTCGGGAAGGGCTTGTTTTCTTGATGTGGACCGCTGACTAACCCGCCACGCATGCCCACCGCGCTGATCACCGGAATCACGGGCCAGGATGGCTCCTACCTCGCCGAGCACTTGCTGGCCAAGGGCTACCGCGTGGTCGGCGTCGTTAGGCGGAGCTCCACCACGCCGTACGAGCGCATCGCCCACCTGGTCGACAAGGTCGAGCTGTTGTCGGCCGACCTGCTGGACCAGCATTCGTTGGTCGACGCCATGGCCGCGTGCGCGCCCGACGAAGTGTACAACCTGGCCGCGCAGAGCTTCGTGCAGACGTCGTGGAACCAACCGGTGCTCACCGGCGAATTCACCGGGTTAGGCGTGACGCGCGCGCTCGAAGCGGTGCGCAAGGCGGCGCCGCGCGCGCGATTCTACCAGGCCAGCTCGAGCGAGATGTTCGGCAAGGTCGTCGAATCGCCGCAGAGCGAGCGTACGTCGTTCTATCCCCGGAGCCCGTACGGCGTGGCCAAAGTGTACGGCCACTGGATCACCGTGAATTATCGCGAGAGCTACGACCTGTTCGCGGTGTCGGGCATCCTGTTCAACCACGAGAGTCCGCGTCGCGGGCTCGAGTTCGTCACGCGCAAAGTGACCGACGCGGTCGCGCGCATCAAACTCGGCCTCGCGCGCGAGGTGCGGCTCGGCAACCTGGACGCGCGGCGCGATTGGGGATTCGCCGGCGACTACGTCGACGCAATGTGGCGCATGCTCCAGCAGGACCGCGCCGAGGATTACGTGATCGGCACCGGCCGCACGCATTCGGTGCGGCAACTGTGCGAGGTCGCCTTCGGTTGCGTGGGTTTGGACTACCGCGAGTTCGTGAAGCAGGACGAGCGCTTCTTCCGGCCGGCCGAAGTCGACCTGCTCGTGGCCGATCCGGCAAAGGCAAACACACAGTTAGGCTGGCGGCCACACGTGTCGTTCGAGGACCTGATCGCGATGATGGTCGACGCGGACCTGGCCCGTCACCGCGGCGCGCGCTGACGTGCGTGCGTTGGTGACCGGCGCGGCCGGTTTCGTTGGGCAGTGGCTCTGCGAGGCGCTGGTGTCTCGCGGTTGGATGGTATTCGGAACGCGGTTGGGCGGCGACATGCCGCCCGGCCGCCTCGGGACCGCCGAACGCGATGCCGTGCACTGGCTCGATTGCGACGTCACGCATGCGTCGGCGCTCCACACCGTGCTCGACGCGAGCGTGCCCGACGCCGTCTTCCACCTTGCCGGGATTGCCTTCGTGCCTGCGGCGACCGCCGATCCCGCGGGCACACTCGAGGTGAACGTCGTTGCCGCGGCGCGGTTGTTGGCCGACATCGGCGCGCGTCGTCGCGCCGGTACACTCGATCCCGTGGTGCTCGTGGTCGGAAGCGGAGAGCAGTACGGACGCCACGACGCCAATGAGCAGCCCTTACCGGAATCCGCGGAACAGCGGCCCCTCAACCCGTATGCCGCCTCGAAGGCCGCGCAGGAAGTCGTGGCCCTGGCCGCGCACCGATCGACGGGCGTGCGGGTGATCGTCACGCGATCGTTCAACCACAGCGGGGCGGGGCAGTCGGACCGGTTCCTGATCCCGGCGCTCGTGCGGCGTGTCCGCGACTTGCGCGGCTCTGCCCGTCCGGCCGTTCTGGCTATGGGCAACACGTCCACCGTCCGCGATTTTTTGCATGTGGGCGACGTGGTCGCCGCGTACATTGCGCTCGCGGAACGCGGCGCGCCGGGCGAAGCGTACAACGTTGCCAGCGGGACGGGCGTTGCCGTGGATGACGTCGCGCGCCGCGTGCTTGCTCTCATGGATGTCGACGCGAGATTGGACGTTGATCCCGCGCTCGTGCGTCCGGTCGAAGTGCCGATGCTGGTGGGCGACGCGCGGAAAGCGCGCACGGCCACCGGTTGGGCGCCTCGCCTTTCTCTCGACACCATTATCGAAGACGTGATTCGTGCCGCGCCGCTCTGATCTCCACCGCATTCTGCTGATCGGCTCGGGGCCGATCATCATCGGGCAAGCCGCCGAGTTCGACTACTCGGGGACGCAAGCGGCGAAGGCGCTGCGCGAGGATGGATTCGAGGTGATCCTCGTCAACTCGAATCCGGCGACGATCATGACGGACCCCGAGATCGCGGACCGGACGTACATCGAGCCGGTCACGCCCGACATCGTCGAGCAGGTGATCGAGCGCGAGCGGCCCGATGCGCTGTTGCCCACGATGGGTGGACAGACGGCGCTCAACGTGGCGATGGCGCTCTCGGAGCGCGGCGTGCTCGAGCGCTACAACGTGGAGCTGATCGGCGCCGACGCGCGAGCGATTCAGTTGGCCGAGGACCGCGAGTTGTTCGCGGAGGCGATGCGGCGCATCGGGTTGAAGGTCGCGCGCGGCGGCATCGCGCGCACGTGGGACGACGCCGAAGCGCTCATTCCCGTCGTCGACTTTCCCGCGATCATCCGCCCGTCGTTCACGTTAGGCGGAACCGGCGGCGGCGTCGCCTACAACCGGGACGAGTACGAGGACATCGTCCGCCGCGGCCTCGAGCTCTCGCCCGTGAATCAGGTGCTCGTCGAGCGCAGCGTGCTCGGGTGGAAGGAGTTCGAGCTCGAGGTGATGCGGGACCACGCGGACAACGTCGTGATTGTGTGCTCGATCGAAAACCTCGATCCGATGGGCGTGCACACGGGCGATTCGATCACGGTGGCGCCGGCCATGACGCTCACCGATCGCGAGTACCAAACCATGCGCGATGCCGCGGTGGCGGTGATCCGCGAGATCGGCGTGGCGGCCGGCGGGTGCAACATCCAGTTCGCGGTGAATCCTGCCGACGGCGAGATGCTCGTGATCGAGATGAATCCGCGCGTGTCGCGGTCGTCGGCACTGGCGTCCAAGGCAACGGGCTTCCCGATTGCGCGCATCGGCACCAAGCTCGCGGTGGGCTATCGGCTGGACGAGATCACCAACGACATCACGAAGACGACACCGGCGTCGTTCGAGCCGGTGCTAGACTACGTGGTCGTGAAGTGTCCGCGCTTCGCGTTCGAGAAGTTCGCGGCGGCCGATCCGCGTCTCACGACGCAGATGAAATCGGTGGGCGAGTCGATGGCGATCGGCCGCACGTTCAAGGATGCGCTGCAGAAGGGACTGCGCGCGCTCGAGACCGGGCGTGCCGGCTGGGTGACGGGAGCGACGCTGCAGGATGACCGGCTGCCGGACGATTCGATGGACGCGCTGCTCGGCGCGCTGCGCCAGCCGACACCGGAGCGGATCTTCCAGGTGAAGCGCGCCTTCTTCGCCGGCCTAACGGTAGCCGAGGTGGCCGAGCACACGCGCATCGACCCGTGGTTCCTCAATCAAATGATGGAGCTGATCGAGGCCGAGCGCGACTACGCGGCGCTGCCCGCGGTGGATGCGCGCGCGCTGCGGCGCATGAAGCGGCTCGGGTTCTCGGACCGCCAGCTCGCCGCGCTGCGCGGGGAGACGGAGCACGCCGTGCGGGCCCAACGCTGGGCGGCCGGCGTGCGGCCCGTCTACAAGATGGTGGACACGTGCGCGGGCGAGTTTCCGTCGGCCACGCCGTACCTGTACTCGAGCTACGACGAGGAGAGCGAAGCGCCGCCGACGGGACGGCGGTCGGTGGTGATCCTGGGCAGCGGGCCTAACCGGATCGGCCAGGGCGTGGAGTTCGACTATTGCTGCGTCCGTGCCGTGATGGCGCTGCGCGAGCGCGGATTCGAAACGATCATGATCAACTCGAATCCCGAGACGGTGTCCACCGATTTCGACACGTCGGACAAGCTGTACTTCGAGCCGCTCACGTTCGAGGACGTGCTGGAGATCGTGGACCGCGAGCAGCCGGTCGGCGTGATCGTCCAGTTAGGCGGGCAAACGCCGCTCAAGCTGACGCGCGCCCTCGAGGCGGCGGGCGTCACCATTCTCGGCACGTCGCCGGACGCGATCGACATCGCGGAAGACCGCCGGCGCTTCGAGGCGATCGCGCGCGAAACGGGCGTGAATCAGCCGGCGAGCGGCACGGCGACGAGCATCGACGAAGCCGCGGGAATCGCCACGCGGATCGGCTACCCGGTGCTCGTGCGGCCGTCGTACGTGTTAGGCGGACGCGCCATGATGATCGTATACGACGAGGCGTCGCTCCGTGAATACTTCGATCGCGCGGCGCGCGCGTCGGAAGACCGCCCCGTGCTCATCGATCGCTTCCTCGAGGACGCCTACGAAGTGGACGTCGACGCGATCGCGGATGGCGAACGCGTGGTGGTGGGCGGCGTGATGCAGCACATCGAAGATGCCGGCATTCACTCGGGCGACTCGGCGTGCGTGCTGCCGCCGTACATCATCAGCGAGTCTGATCTCGCGACCATGCGCGAGCACACGGCGGCGCTGGCCAAAGCGCTCGGCGTGGTGGGCTTGATCAACGTGCAGTTCGCGATCAAGGACCGCACGGTGTATGTGCTCGAGGTGAATCCGCGCGCGAGCCGCACGATTCCATTCGTGTCGAAGGCGATCGGCGTGCCACTCGCGTCGCTCGCCGCGCGCGTGATGCTCGGCGAATCGCTCACGTCGCTCGGGTTCACCGACGAGATCGTGCCGCCCTACGTGTCGGTCAAAGAAGCGGTGTTCCCGTTCAGCAAATTCCGCGAGTCCGATCCCGTGCTCGGCCCCGAGATGCGCTCGACCGGCGAGGTAATGGGCATCTCGGACTCGTTCGGCAGCGCATTCGCGAAGGCGCAGCTGGCCGCGGACAACGGCCTGCCGCTCGAGGGCGCGGTGCTGATCACGGTGAACAACTCCGACAAGTCGACCGTGATTCCGATGGCGCGTCGGTTCCAGGAAATGGGCTTCCGGCTGCTCGCAACGACCGGGACCGCGAAGTTTCTGCGGTCGCGCGGGATTCCCGCCGAGCGCGTGTTCAAGGTGCACGAAGGGCGCCCGCATGGAATTGATCTGATCGTGAATCGGCAGGTGCAGCTGCTGATCAACACGCCGCTGGGCAAACATTCCCAGCGCGACGACTATTCGATGCGTCAAGCTGCCGTCGCGCATCGTGTGCCCTATACGACAACGCTCTCGGCGGCCTCCGCCGCGTGCGATGCGATTCTCTCGTTGCGGTTCCGTCCGCCGCGCGTCCGCTCACTGCAGGAATGGCACGAGCTCGTGCGAGCCGACGCCGTGACGGGCGATTGACGCCGCGAGCGGGCGTCCACACGTTGTTAGACGTTGCCCGACAGAGGCGGCGGATCGCCTCCCTGAGTCCAGGCTGCGTTGGGACGCCTGCCAGCTCCGCTCCTCGAACCTCCTGTTGAATCGATATGCCAGTCCCGTTGCTCGACCTCAAGGCGCAGCACGCGCGGATCAAAGACGACGTCGTGCGCGCCATGATGCAGGTTGTCGACGACCAGTTGTTCATTCTTGGCCAACCAGTGGAGCGCCTCGAGCGCGCGGTGGCCGCGTTGTCGCACACCAAACATGCCATCGGATGCGCGAGCGGCACCGATGCCCTCTTGCTCGCGCTGCGCGCGCTCGACATCGGCCGCGGTGACGAGGTGATCACCACGCCGTTCACGTTCTTCGCGACGGCGGGTACGATCCACAACGTTGGCGCGACGCCGGTGTTCGTCGACATCGATCCGTCGACGTTCAACATCGCGATCGGGCAGGCGGCCGCGGCGACGACATCGCGCACGAAGGCCGTGGTGCCGGTGGACCTGTTCGGCCAGATGGCGCGCATCGAGGAGCTGTCGGCGGCGATGCCTAACGTGCCGCTCATCGAAGATGCGGCGCAGACCATCGGCGCGCGGCGACGGATCAGCGGCGAGTGGGTGATGGCGGGCGAGCGCGCGACGATCGGGACGTTCAGTTTCTTCCCGTCCAAGAACCTCGGCGGCTACGGCGACGGTGGCATGATGGTGACGCAGGACGATGCGCTCGCGACGCGTCTCAAGCGTCTGCGCGTGCACGGCGGCGCGACGCAGTACTTTCATGATGAGGTCGGCTACAACAGCCGGCTCGACTCACTGCAGGCGGCTGTGCTCGACGCGAAGCTGCCGCATCTCGCCGACTGGAGCCGCGCGCGGCGCGAGCACGCGGCGTACTACGATCGCGCGTTCGCCGACGTGCCTGAGGTGCGCACGCCGACGATCGATGCCGGCAACGAGTCGATCTACAACCAGTACACGATTCGCGCCGACCGGCGCGATGGGTTGCAGGCACATCTCAAGGGGAAGGGCATCGGCTCGGCGATCTATTATCCGCTCCCGTTGCACCTGCAGCCGTGCTTCCAGTATCTGGGATATCGCGAGGGCTCCTGTCCGGAATCGGAGCGCGCCGCGCGCGAGGTGCTCTCGCTGCCGGTGTATCCGGAGCTCGCGCGCGCGCAGCAGGACGAGGTGATCGGCGCCGTCCGTTCGTTCTATGGCCACTGAGTCGGCGAAGCTCGAGCCTCCGTCCCTCACGGAGCGCTTCCTGGCGTGGCTGTCGACGCTGGCGTTCAAGTACCGGCGTCTCATGGTGGTCACGGCGCACCTGGTGCTCGTGGTCGCCAGTTACGCGTTCGCGTTCATGTTGCGGTTCGACGGCATCATTCCGTCGGCGTACAGCCGGATCTTCCTCGCGACGCTCGGCCCGCTCCTCGTTTTCCGGTTAGGCGCGTTCGCGTTCTATCGGCTGTACAGCGGGTGGTGGCGGTACGTCGGCATGCGCGACATGTTCGCCCTGCTCAAGGCGATCGCGATCAGCAGCGCGCTGTTCACCGTGCTGCTCGTCTTCACGGGACAGGCGTACGCGTTTCCGCGCTCGGTGATCGTGATCGACGCGGTGCTCACCCTGTTCTTCATCGGCGGCGTGCGATTCGCGCTCCGCGCGCTGCGGGAGAACCGGCGGCCCGTGGCCGGCGGGCCGCGGCTCCGGCGCGTGCTCATCGTCGGCGCCGGCGATGCCGGCGAGCTGCTGCTGCGCGAGATGCACAACAACCGGCGGTTAGGCTATGTGCCGGTCGGCTTCGTGGATGACGACGTTCGGAAAACCGGCTTCTACATCCACGGCGTCCCGGTGCTCGGCACCACTGAATCGTTAGGCGAAACGCTCACGACCAATCCGGCGGACGAGCTGATCATCGCCATTCCGTCCGCCTCGCGCGACCAGATCCAGAAGATCGTCAACCGCTGTCTGGCGACGCGGCTGCCGTTCAAGATTCTGCCGGCGATCGCGGCGCTGTCGGGACGCGTGCAGATGAGCCAGGTGCGTCCGGTGCGCGTGGAAGACCTGCTCGGCCGCGATCCGGTGGACCTGGACTCGCTGATCGTGCGCGGCTCGATCGCGGGGCGCCGAGTCCTGATCACGGGAGCCGGCGGCTCGATTGGCGCGGAACTCGCGCGACAAATCGCGGGTTTCGATCCCGCGTCGCTGACGCTCATGGAGCGCTCGGAGAACGCGCTCTTTCTCATCGAGCAGGAGCTGCACCGCAAGCATCCGGCGCTCAACGTGCGTCCGGCGATCTGCGACATCTGCGAGAGCTCCGACGTGACGCGGCTGTTCCGCGAGGCACGGCCGGAGATCGTGTACCATGCCGCGGCGTTCAAGCACGTGCCGATGATGGAAGCGCACGTGTGCCACGCGGTGGAGAACAACGTATTCGGCACGCGCAACGTCGCGGAGGCCGCGGTGCAGTACGGCGCGACGTTCGTGCTGATCTCCACGGACAAGGCGGTGAGCCCGACGAACATCATGGGCGCCACGAAGCGTTTGGCGGAGCAGCTGGTGTTGTCGCTGGCGGACACGCGGGCGCACCATTTCGTGGCCGTGCGATTCGGCAACGTGTTAGGCAGCAACGGCAGCGTGGTGCCGCTGTTCAGCGAGCAGATCGCCGATGGCGGACCGGTGACCGTCACGCATCCGGAAGCGACGCGCTACTTCATGACGATCCCCGAGGCCGTGCAGCTGGTGCTGCAGGCGTCGGCGTTGGACGAGGCGCGTGACCGGATCGTGATGCTGGAAATGGGACACCCGATCAAGATCGTCGATCTGGCGCGCAACCTCATCCGGCTGTCCGGGCTCGAGCCCGACGCCGACATCCCGATCGTGTTCACGGGTCTCAGGCCCGGCGAGAAGCTGCACGAGCAGCTGACGTCGGACACGGAAGAGACGATGCCGACGCGCTTCGAGAAAATCCGCATCGTGAAGACCGGCGCGCCGCGCTCGCTCGACCATCAGTTAGGCCATCTGTGGGATCTCGTCGTGGCCCGCGACGAGCGTGGCATCGTGCGCAAGCTGCAGGAGTTGGTGCCGGAGTTCTCGCCGCAGGCGGCGCTGATCGCGCGCCTTCGCGAGCGAGCGCCGGCGCCGGAACCGCGTCAATTCACCAAAGGAGCCTGACGATTCGCCTGAGCGTCGTCGTTGCCGCCGGCGCGCTGCTCGCTGCCGCCGGGAGCGCGCGTGTGGCCGCCGCGCAGCATCCGTTAGTCACATTGCCGTTGGACGATCCCGCGTACGCGCAGCTGGATGGCCTGGTGCAGCTGGGCTGCGGCGCCGCGCGCGTGTCGGCCTTCCGGCCGTTCATGGTCAAGGACGTACGCACCGCGCTGCGCACGGCCAAGTCGGAGTCGATGTGCAGCGGCCGCGTGCTCGACGCGCTCGCGTCGCGCTTCCTCGCCGACAGCGTGGCCACGGACTCGGCGGCCGATGCCAAGACGAACCGCCTCCGGTTCGGCGCGCTCGCGTCGCTGCAGGCGACCGGGCTCGACCACGGCGAGATGTATCCGCTGTGGGACGACATTCGCCCAACGGGGCAGGGCACGCCGCCCGCCGTCGGCACGGCGCGGCTCAGGCTGTCGTTCGACGGCGGGCCTAACGTCGTGCTCGTCAGCGAAGCGTACGGAGAGACGCAGAGCCGCAACGACCCCACCGTGCGCGCGAATCAGTTCCGGCGCACGTCGGGCGTGATCGACTTCAGCGACGCGTATGCGTCGGGCAAGCTTGGCCCGGTCGTGTTGTCCGTTGGGCGCGGCCGGGAAGCGTGGATCGGCGATGGGACCGAGTCGATGGTGCTGTCGGCGAACGGACCGGCGCTGGACAAGATCACGCTCACGGCGCAGTGGTCGAAGTTCGAGTTCAAGGCGCTCGTCGCGTCGCTCAACGATGTGGTCTTGTCGCCGTCGACCGACAGTCTTCCCGACAGCGTGGGTACGCAGCGGTATCATCGGATGATGGTCGCGCATGCGCTGACGTGGCGGCCGTCGCCCAAAGTGGAGCTCACGGTGGGCGAGACCGCGCTCATTCCGCGGCAGGGCGGCGGCATCGCGCTCAACTTCGTGAACCCGTTGATGGTCTTTCAGGTCACGCAGAACGACAAATCCGGCGACATCAGTCAAGCCGGCAACGTGAACCTCACGGCGTTCGGCTCGGTGCGCGCCAACCTCGACCGGTTCTCGCTGCAGGGCGACCTGCTCATCGACGACATCCAGATCGACGCGCAGGATCGCAAGAACTTCCCCGATCTGTTTGGCTGGAACGTGCGCGGGACATATGCGCTGTCGCTGCCGGTGCCGACGAAT
>DASVAC010000277.1:0-5428 GCA_036376535.1 Gemmatimonadaceae bacterium
ATCGTTCGCGCTCAGATACCGTTTGCGCAACCGAATCGAAGATGGCGTGACTTCGATCAGTTCGTCTTCCTCGATGTACTCCAACCCGCCTTCCAAAGTCAACTCCCGCGGCGGCTCGAGCTGAATGTTCTCATCGCTAGCTGTCGTCCGCATGTTCGTCAACTTTTTTTCCTTCGTCGGATTCACGTCCATGTCACCGGGACGTGAATTCTCTCCAACAATCATCCCCTCGTACACCGGCGTGCCCGGACCGATGAACAGCGTCGAGCGCTCCTGGAGATTGAACAGCCCGAACGCGACCGCCACCCCGCTCTCCATGGACACCAACACGCCGCGATTGCGCCCCGACAACGGACCGGCCCACTGACCGTATTCGAGAAACCGATGATGGAGGATTCCTGTTCCGCGCGTATCAGTAAGAAACTCCGAGCGGTACCCAAATAATCCGCGCGCTGGAATCCGATACACCAACCGCACCAATCCCTGTCCCGGATTCTTCATCTCCAACATTTCCGCGCGACGCGGGCCCAGCTTTTCGATCACGGCGCCAAGGAATTCTTCGGGCACGTCAATGCTCAACTCTTCATACGGCTCCAGTCGTTCCCCGTTGGGACCCTGTCGAGTAATCACGCGCGGACGCGACACTTGAAACTCGTATCCCTCGCGTCGCATTGTCTCCATGAGAATCGAGAGGTGCAGCTCGCCGCGTCCGCTCACGGTCCACGTGTCGGTGTTGTCCGTATCTTCGACACGCAACGCGACGTTGCGCTCCAACTCCTTGTACAACCGCTCGCGCACTTGGCGCGATGTGACAAACCGTCCCTCCTTGCCCGCGAACGGCGAATTATTCACGATGAAGTCGACGGAAATCGTCGGCTCCTCCACCGCGATACCCGCGAGGCGGTCCGGATGCTCCACGTCGGTTACCGTAAGGCCGATCTCCACGCCTTCCAGTCCAGCCAGCGCGACGATCTCTCCCGTCGGAGCTTGCGCGAGCTCCACGCGCTCGAGTCCCTCGAATCCGAAGAGCTTGGTGACGCGTGCGCGCTCCATCGGGCGTGACGGTTCCAACGGCAGCAACGCCACTTCGTCGCCTACGCGCACCGTGCCTCGTTCGATGCGACCGATGCCCAATCGGCCGAGGTACGGCGAATGATCGATGGTGGAGATGAGCATCTGGAACGGCCCCTGCGAGTCGCCGGGAGGGGCCGGCACGTGCGACACGATGGACTCGAACAGCGGAGTGAGGTCCGTGCCCGGGACGTCGATATCCATCGTCGCGGTGCCGAATCGCGCGGAGGCGTATACCACCGGCGCATCGAGCTGCTCGTCGTCGGCTTCGAGCTCGATGAAGAGGTCCAGCACTTCGTCGTGCACCCTGAGCGGATCGGCGCCGGGGCGATCGATCTTGTTGATCACGACGATCGGTGTTCGGCCCAGAGCGAGCGCTTTGCGCAGGACGAAGCGGGTCTGCGGCATGGGGCCGTCGAAGGCGTCTACCACGAGCAGGACGCCGTCCACCATTCTTAGAATTCTCTCGACTTCGCCGCCAAAATCAGCGTGACCCGGAGTATCGACGATATTGATCTTGACGTCTCGCCACCGAACGGAAGTATTCTTGGCAAGGATGGTGATGCCACGTTCTCTCTCCAGCGGATTCGAGTCCAGCACGCGTTCCTGGACCACCTGGTTCTCGCGGAACGCTCCCGCCTGGCGCAGCATTTTGTCGACCAATGTGGTTTTGCCGTGGTCGACATGAGCAATGATGGCAATGTTACGAATGAGCATAGCCGTTAACTATATCCGGGCCGAGCGCTGTGAAACAGCCGCTCGGTTCCAACGAGTCGTGCGCGTTCGCGAGACGCGCGTGGGGCGCCGCGCTCGAGCCGGTGCGGCGCCGGCGATCGGCTGACCTCTTTTCACGGAGGACACATGGAGCAGAACGACGCCAAAGAAAACGAGTATCCCCGCGGGCGCGGCTACGGCAATGATTATATGCGTGGCGGCGAGGTATTCGGCGGCTACGGATACCAGGAGCGCGACGAGTACGTCCGCCCGCGGGGATCGGCAGGAGAAGGCGACGGCGAGTGGCCGGTGGACGCACCGCAGCCTGGAGATGGCAACGCATTTCCGCAGGACGAGCGCGCGGGCGGATGGGACGTGCCGCAGGAGGTCGCGGCGACGCTGCATCCCGACGGCGTGTCCCCGGACGGCGCGGTCATCGATCCGAACAACGCTCCCGTCCCGCAGATCGAACACACCTTCGGCGATACCGGCGGCAACCGCATGCACTCACGGAGTTACTACGTGACGCAGGCGCAACTACAACAGAGAATTTTGAAGAGCTGATTTTGAGGGAAGCGCGGCGCGCGTGACGCGCGCAGCGCTTCCCTAGCGTCCGGCGCTCGCCGGCCGCGCGCCCGGTTGCTTCAATCCGCCGTCGGCCTTCACGGCCGGCGAGCTCCCGGTGCCGCCGCTCGTGGCGTTCAGGTCGCCCTCGAGGAAGCTCGTGTCATGCAGGCGCGCCTTGAGCATGCTGGCGAAACCCTGCTTGTCGCTCGCCTTCACGTACGCTTCGCGCGGCTCGACCAGTTTGTTGTCCACCAGCTCGATCAGCGCGTCGTTGAGCGTCACCATGCCTAACCGCTTCGATGTCTGCAGGATCGACGGGATCTGGAACGTCTTGCCTTCGCGGATCAGGTTCGAGATCGCCGGAATCGTGAGCAGGACTTCGCGCGCGGCCACACGGCCCCCGCCGACTTTCTTGCAGAGCACCTGCGAGATCACGCCGCGGAGCGACTCGGAGAGCATCACGCGGATCTGCGCCTGACGATCGGGCGGGAACTGGTCGATCAAGCGGTCCACCGTACTCACGGCGCTCGTCGTGTGCAGCGTCCCGAACACCAGGTGTCCGGTTTCGGCCGTCTCGATCGCGATCGACACGGTCTCGAGGTCGCGCAGCTCGCCCACGAGAATGATGTCCGGGTCTTCGCGCAGCGCCGCGCGCAGCGCGTGCTTGAACGACTGCGTGTGGAGACCCACCTGCCGCTGCGTGATGATGCACTGCTTGTTCTGGTGCACGAACTCGATCGGGTCTTCGATCGTGACCACGTGGTCCGAGCGCGAGCGATTCACCAGATCAATGAGCGCGCAGAGCGTGGTCGACTTGCCGGATCCCGTTGGGCCGGTGACGAGCACGAGACCGCGCGGCAGGTGACACAACCGCTGCACTTCTTCCGTTAGGCTGAGTTCGTCGGCGGTGATGACACGGGCCGGGATGACGCGGAAGACGGCGGCCGCGCCGCGGCGGTCGCGCAGCGCGTTGCAGCGGAAGCGCGCCAGGCCTTCGATCTCGTACGCGAAGTCCGTGTCGTTGATGCTCTCGTACTCGCGCCGGTTCCGGTCGGGCATGAGCGCCAGCATCATCGCCTCGAGCGTCGCGTTGTCGAGCGGCGCCTTCCCTTCGATGCGCGACATCTCGCCGTGCAACCGCAGGATGGGCGGCTCGCTCACGCGCAGGTGCAGGTCGGACGCGCCGCGTGTCACCAGCTGCTCGAGCAGATAGTGGATCTCGCGGCGGATTTCTTCGGGCACCTGGGGCGTCCGCTCCTGCTCGTCGACGGCGATCGCCGTGGCGCCGCTCGTGCGCAGCTCCGGCATGGCCGGCTCGCGTTGGGCAGGGGCTGGAGCGGCTTCCGTTAGGCTGGCGGGAGCGGCCGGCGCGGCGTCGACATGTGGTCGAATCTCCACCGACTGTCCCGTTGGGCCCGAGGCCACGCGCACGTCGTACACCACGGTGTCGTACGCATAGGAGAACGCTGCGTCCCCGCCCGCACCCACCGCGTCGCGCGCGTCCGGCGGCGCGACCTCGAGCAGCACCGTGCGCAGTTGGGCGGCGCGCAACGGCTGTTTGGTGACGGGACGCGCGACGTTCGCTATCGACATCCGCGCGACGTCGTCCGCGACGAGCGTCAGCGCGTCGGCGTGACTCGTGACCATCGCGGCGAGAAACCGATCCAGGTATGGCATGTCAGTCCAGCGGGCGTACACATTCGATCATCGCGCGATTCACGAGACGCACGCCCTGATCGGTGTACAGCGTAAGAAATGTCTGATCGCAGTCGTTGAGATAGTCGAGCAGGCGCGGGCGGTCGGCGCGCACCTCGAGCCGCATCGAGCCGAAGTGCGAGATGCCGCCGGCGAGCGTGATCTGCAGCAGCGACATCGGCGCGGATCCACGGATCTCGTCGGGGTCGTCGGCCAGGGGCAGGCCGGCCACTTCGACGACGCGCGCCTTACACATGAGAAGAACCTCACCGCTGTCGAGCTCGAGCGGGAAAAACGCGTCCGCGTCGTTGAACACGGCCACCGGATCGAGCTGGCCGGCGTGGCCTAACAGCGGAGCCGGCACGAAGATCCGCCCTTCCACCACCTCGCCCCCGATGAGCGTCAGGGTGACATCCAGACGCTCCTTTGCGATCCGATATGTGTCCACGGCGGAGTTCAAGGCGGGGCCAGCGCTTTTGAGAGCAGTGAGAGGACGATGAGAGACGCGCCACCGCGAGCGGGAGTCACGGTGGAACTCCCGGCTACGCGTGCAGATGCAGCTCGCGCTCGTACATCTCCTGCTGCTCGATCTGGACCGTGACGTGCTGGATGCCGAACAACCGCATCGCGTCCAGGACGTGTTCCAGCACGTGCTGGTGCCGCTCCGGCTCGCGGACGATGGCGTGCGTGCTCATGGCGATGACGCCCGAGGTCACGGTCCAGACGTGCAGGTCGTGCACGGCCTCGATGCCGGGGATCGCTTCGAGCTGCGCGCGCACCGCGCCCAACGAGATGTGCGCCGGCGTCGACTCGAGCATCACGTCCACCGACTCGCGGACTAACGCCCAGGCGCTGCGCAGAATCAGCAGCGAGACGATGATCGACGCGATCGGATCCGCGAGATGCCATCCGGTGGTGCGAATCACCACGGCGGCGACCACCGTTCCCACGGACCCCAAGAGGTCGCCCAAGATGTGCAGGTAGGCGCCGCGCAGATTGAGACTCGACTCGCTCGCCGGATGCAGCGTGCGCGCCGAGACCACGTTGGCGACGAGTCCGACGAGCGCGATCACGAGCATGAGGCCGCCGGCAACGGACTCGGGCTGCCGGATGCGCGTGATCGCTTCCCAGATGATGAACGCCGAGATCACGAGCAGCGCGCCGCCGTTGAGAAACGCGGCCAGAATCTCGAGGCGCAGGTAGCCGTACGTTCGTTTAGGCGTCTCCGGCCGCCGGCTGAACCACGTCACGAACAACGTGAGGCCCAACGCTGCGACGTCGGTGAGCATGTGTCCGGCATCGGCGAGCAGCGTGAGCGAGTTCGCCACGAACCCACCCACGAGCTCGGCGACCAACACGAGCAGCGTGATCGTGAGCGCGA
>DASVAC010000278.1:0-11566 GCA_036376535.1 Gemmatimonadaceae bacterium
CGCGAGCTCGCCGAATGGTCGCGACGCCTCGCCGGCAGGGGTGACCCGTGCGCCGGTGACGAGGTCCTCACGCAGGAGAACCTCGACATGGAACGCATCTACCTCGGCTTGCGTACCAGCGATGGCGTGGACCTCGCACAACCGGCTCAGCCGATAGACACGGGCATGCTGGAGCGATGGGTCGCGTCGGGGTGGGCCGTTCATGAGGGGACGACGCTCCGCCTTACGGCGCGCGGATGGCTTCGCCTGGATGCGTTGGCAACCGACTTGACCGCGCTGTCAAGTCATTCGTAATTTTAGAGTTATGTCGCTGGCCCAGCTTACGGATCGAGAGCGACGCGTCTTGGCCGCGGTCATCCGCTCGTACGTCGAGACAGCCGAGCCTGCCGGATCGCGAATGATTTCGCGCCGGTACATGCTCGATCTGTCGCCGGCGACGATCCGCAACACCATGAGCGACCTCGAGGACAAAGGGTTCCTCTTTCACCCGCACACGTCCGCCGGGCGGGTGCCCACGGACATGGCGTACCGGACGTACGTCGACGGGCTCATGCACTTTGCGCCGCTCGATGCCGGTGCGCGCGACGCGCTGCTCGAGCAATTGTCAGGCGGCGGGACGGCCATCGAAGCGATTCTGCGCCGCGCGGCGCAGGTGCTGGGGGTGCTGACGCAGGAGCTGGGTATTGCGTTAGGCCCGCGCCTCGACGAAGCGCGGCTCGAGCGGCTCGAGCTCATCAAGGTGAGCGCGGAGCGGCTGCTGCTCGTGCTCCGCCTAACGGGAGGCGCGGCGCGCAGCATCTTCGTCGAAGTGCCGGGTGAGATCGCCGAGAAGGCCATCGCCGAAGTGACCGAGGTCCTGAACGAACGGCTCGCGGGCTGCACGTGGCGCGAGATGCGGTCGACGCTGTCGGAGCGGCTGCGCGACCCGCGCGCCGGATCCGAGGGCGCTGGCGAGCTCATCAACATCTTCATCCAGGAAGCGGAGCAGATCCTGGACTCGAATCGCGCGTTCGCGGACCCGCAGGTCTTGTTGGGCCAAACGTCCGTGCTCGCCGAGCAGCCCGAGTTTGCGACGGGCGACAACCTGCGCAAGCTGCTGGCGCTCACCGACCGTCCCGAAGCGTTAGGCGCGCTGCTCCAGCGGCAGAACACGGCGCCCGGCATCTCGATCACCATCGGGGCCGAGCACGCGGACCCGCGCCTGTCCGGCCTCACGGTGGTCACGGCCGAGTATCATGCGGGGGCGCTGGCCGGCGTCATCGGCGTCATCGGACCCACGCGCATGCCGTACGAAAAGGTGGTGTCGCTGGTGACGCATACGTCACGTCTCATCAGCGACCTGCTCGAGTGACCCCGCCTCACGCACCACTCCCGATCCCCGACACACATGGCTGATTTCTACGACGTCCTAGGCGTTCCGCGCGATGCGTCCGACGACGACATCAAGAAGGCGTATCGCAAGCTCGCGATGCAGTTTCACCCCGACCGCAACGGCGGCTCCAAGGACGCCGAGGAACGGTTCAAGGGCATCACCGAGGCGTACGACGTCCTGCGGGATCCCGGCAAGCGCGCGGCCTACGATCGCTACGGCGAGGCGGGCCTGCGCGGCGCGGCGGCGGGCGGCTTCCACCACGTGGACCTCGCCGAAGCGTTAGGCATCTTCATGCGCGACTTCGGCGGGTTCGGCGGCCTGGAGGACATGTTCGGCGGCCGGCAGCGCGGCGGCCCGCGCGCCGGCGCCGACATCAAAGTCACCGTGCCGCTCACGCTGCAGGAAGTCGCCGCGGGCGTCGACAAGCAGCTCACCCTCAAGCTCCTCGATCCGTGCGACCGCTGCGAAGGATCGGGCTCCGAACCCGGCACCAAGCCCAAACGTTGCCCAACGTGCAACGGATCGGGCGAGGTGCGCCGCGCCCAACGCTCGTTCTTCGGGCAGTTCGTGAGCGTCGCGCCGTGCCCGACGTGCGCGGGGCAGGGCACGATCATCGACACGCCGTGCAAGCGTTGCAAAGGCGAGGGCCGCGCCCGCGCCGAGCGCACGTTCAGCGTGTCGATTCCGGCGGGCGTCGCGACGGGCCAGTACATGTCGCTCCGCGAGCAGGGCAGCGTCGGGCCGCAAGGGGGTCCGCGCGGCGACGTGCTCGTGGTGTTCGAGGTGGAAGACGACGCGCGCTTCGAGCGCGACGGCGCCGACCTCTACACCGAGGTCCTGGTCACGTACGCCCAGCTGGTGCTCGGCGCCGACGTCGAGGTGCCTAACGTAACCGGCGCGATCTCGCTCCGCGTGCCGGCCGGGACGCAGAGCGGCCAGGTGTTCCAGCTGCGCGGGCGCGGACTGCCGCGCGTGAACGCGTCGGGCACCGGCGATCTCCATGTGCGCGTGCAACTGTGGACGCCGCAATCGGTGTCGCCGGAACACCAGACCGCGCTCCAAGAGCTCCAGAAGCTCGAGGGCACCGTGCCGGCGGGCAACACGCGCTCCAAGGGCCTGTGGTCCAAGATGAAGGAGGCGCTCGGTGCGTGACCGCGGGCCGCAGTCGATGCCTAACGCTGGAGCGCGGTGAGCTGGACCGAGGTGCGGGTGCACCACGCCGGCGAGCGCACCCGCGAAGCGGTGGTCGCCGCGCTCGTCCACGCCGGCGCACCCGCCGTTCAGGAAGTGGACGACGCGCTGCTCACGCATCTCCCGGCCGGCGCGGACGTCGCGGCGCTCGAGGCGGCGCTGCGCGCCGCCGACGCAACCATCACGATCGAATCGCGCGACGTGGGGACCATCGACGTCTCGCGCACCTGGCCGCCGGCCGTCGGCGTGCAGCGCGTCGGACGCGTCGCCGTCGCGCCGCCCTGGCGCGCCGCCGAGATCGCGGATGCCGAGTGTCCGGTGATCATCGAGCCGGCCATGGCCTTCGGCACCGGCGAACACGAGACCACGCGCGGCGTGCTGCGCCTCATGCAAGACGTCGTACGACCGGGCGACACCGTCATCGACTTGGGCGCCGGCAGCGCGATCCTGTCCATTGCCGCGGTCAAGTTAGGCGCCGCACGCGCCATCGCGATCGAGTCGGATCCCCAGGCCATCGCCAACGCCGAGGAGAACGCCGCGGCCAACGGGGTCGCCGAGCGCGTGCGCGTCATCGAGGGCGATGCCCGCGTGATCCTGCCGCTCGTGGCGCCGGCGCGCGTGATGCTCGCCAACATCATCTCGTCGGTGGTCATCGAGCTCGCACCGGCGATGCGGGCCGCGCTATCGCCTAACGGACGCGCCGTGGTGAGTGGTATCTTGGTTGCCGAGCGCACGGCGGTGATCGCATCGCTCGCGGCCGACGGGTGGAGCGCGGAGGCAGAATACGTCGAGGGAGAATGGTGGAGCAGCGTGATCGCACCAGTTTAGCCGCGTTCTTCTGTCCCGAGCCCATGGCCGCCGGGCACACGGTCATCCTGGGCGAAGGCGAGGTCCAACACGCGCGCGTTCGGCGCATCGGTATCGGCGAGCGCGTCCGATTGTTGGACGGGGCGGGCGCTGTCGGATTCGGCACCGTCGTCCGACTCTCGAAAGCGCAGGCGTCCATCGAGATCGAATCGATCGAGCGCGTGGAGCCCGGACCGGTGATTCACCTCATGGTGCCGGTCGCCGACCGCGATCGCATGTTGTGGGTCGCCGAGAAAGCCACCGAGCTCGCGATATTTTCGTGGCGACCTGTGATGTGGAAGCGCTCGCGCAGCGTGAGTCCGCGCGGCGAGGGCGTCACCTTTCAAGCGAAGGTGCGGACGAGAATGTTGTCTGCGCTCACGCAGTCCGGCGGCGCTTGGCTGCCCGTCTTGTACCCGGACGCGACACCCGATCGGGCGATCGCGTCCGCACCAGCGGGCGCGCGATGGTTGCTCGACCCGGATGGCGAGCCGGTGCCGAGCGTGTCTGTCACGGCGCCGCTCACGATCGCCGTCGGACCTGAAGGCGGTGTCGAACCGGAAGAGCGAACGCTTCTCACAGGCGCCGGATTTCTTCCGGTGCGCATCGCGCCGCTCACGTTACGCTTCGAGACGGCCGCGATCGCCGGACTCGCCATTGCGCGCGCGGCACTGCTCGGGACCATGGAGAAATCCCGTGTCTGAAACCTGCCTGTTCTGCCGCATCGTACGTGGCGACATACCGGCCACGGTCGTCGCGTCCACCGACGAAGCCATTGCGATTCGGGACATCGATCCCAAGGCACCGGTGCACGTGCTCGTGTTGCCGCGACAGCACTTGAGTTCGCTCAATGATACGGCCGACTCGGCGCTCGTGGGACGACTGGTGGCGCTGGGGAAGGAGGTGGCGCGCAGCGAGGGGATTGCCGACAGTGGATATCGGCTGGTGATCAACACGAACGACCATGGCGGACAAACCGTGAATCACCTGCACGTGCACGTGCTCGGCGGTCGTCCGATGCGCTGGCCACCGGGTTAGCTCACGTACTGCTTGACACGTTGTCACGGAATTCCATAACTTACCGCACTTTGTACACTTAACGAACGCGCACCGCCACCAAATCGGGGAAGACGTCTCTTGTCTGAAGTCATCATCCACGACGATGAAAACTTCGAGCGTGCCCTCAAGCGCTTCAAGAAGAAGTGCGAGAAGGCGGGCATCCTCTCTGATTTGCGCAAGCACCGGCACTACGAGAAGCCGAGTGAGCGCCGCAAACGGAAGGAGAACGCGGCGCGTCGAAAGAATCGTCGCCCGCGGCCGGTCTGAGCGGTGTCCGAACTGATCGCACGGCTGCAGGCCGATCTCAACGCGTCGCGGAAGGCGCAGGACAAAGCGGGCACGCTGCTCCTCGGAACCATTCTCGCCGACATCAAGAATCGCCGCATCGAGCTGATGCGCGATCTCACCGACGACGACGCGCGCGACGTTCTGCGCAAAGGCATCAAGCGGCGTCGCGAAGCGATCGAGATGTACGACAAGGCGGCACGCACCGACCTCGCGTCGCGCGAGCGCGAAGAAGTTAGGCGTCTCGAGTCGTACCTGCCCGCGAACGTCGGCGACGACGAGATTCGCGCCGCGGTGCGCGCGGCGATTGCATCGGGCGCGACGACGATCGGCGCCCTCATGGGGAAAGTGATGCCGCAGTTCAAGGGGCGCGCCGACGGCACGGCCATCAACCGCATCGCGCGCGAAGAGCTGCCCAAGTAGGGTGCGCCGGCGGAGACGGGCGTGAATCGCCACACGCTGGCGGTGCTCGAGTTTCCGGCGGTGCTCGGCGTGGTGGCCGACCGCGCGGCCTCTCCGTTAGGCGCCGACCGCGTGCGGGCGCTGGCGCCGCTGGATGACCGGGCCGACATCGCGCGGGCGCTCGAGCGCGTGGCCGCGGTGCGCGCGCTCCTGCCGGGCTCGGACGGCTTTCGGCCGGAGCCCATCCCGCCGCTCCAGGACTCGCTCGCCCGCCTTCGCGCCGCCGGCAGCGTGTGGAGCGGCGACGAGCTCGTGGCGGGCGCGCTTCTTCTCCGTTCGTCGCGCCTAACGCGAGCCGCGCTCGCCGATGCGCGCCGCCCGGCGGCGGCGTTGGCGGTGCTGGCATCGCTCGCCGCCGCGCTCGTCGACCGAACGCCGGTCGAAGCGGCGATTGAGCGCGCGATCGAGCCCGATGGCACCGTGAAGGACGATGCGTCGCCCGCCCTGCGCCGCATGCGGCGCGAGCTGCGCGGCGCACAGTCCGAGTTGGTCCAACTGCTCGAGCGTATCGTGTCGCGGCTCGAGGAACGCTACCGCGTGAGCGACATGTCGGTGACGGTGCGCAACGGGCGTTACGTGATTCCGGTGCGTCGCGAAGCGCGCGGTGCGGTGGGCGGCATCGTGCACGACGAATCGGCCACGCGTGGCACCCTGTTCGTCGAGCCGCCCGCGGCGGTGGAGTTCGGCAACCGGATCCGCGAGCTGGAGGCCGACGAGCGCCGCGAAGTCGAACGCATCCTCGCCGAGCTCACCGATCAGCTGCGCCCGCTCCGCGAGGCGATGGCCGCGTCGCTCGAGGCGCTCGTGGAGATCGACTCCCTGTACGCGCGCGCCCGCTACGCCGACGACTTCGCGTGCGCGCCCGTTGCGTTAGGCAGCGCGCGCGAGGGCGTGTCCATCCACGCCGGCCGCCACCCGCTGCTGCTCGCCCGGGGCGGCGCCGTGGTGCCGTTCGACCTTGCGTTAGGCGAAGCCGAGCGTACGCTGCTGCTCTCGGGGCCCAACACGGGCGGGAAGACGGTGCTGCTCAAGGCCATCGGGCTCATCGCGGCCATGACCAAGGCCGGCGTCCCCGCCCCCGTGGGTCCAGAGAGCCGCGTCGCGCTCTTCGACGACTGCTTCGCCGACGTCGGCGACGAGCAGTCGATCGAGGCCAGTCTTTCGACGTTCAGCGCGCACCTCAAGAACCTGGCCGAAGTGCTCGACCGCGCGACGCCGGACTCGCTCGTGTTGATCGACGAGCTGGGCTCCGGCACCGATCCCGCCGAAGGCGCCGCGTTGGGCGCGGCGATCGTCGAGGAGCTCACGACACGCGGCACCTTCACCGTGGCCACGACACACTTAGGCGATCTCAAGCTGCTCGCCGCCGAGCTCCCGGGCGTGGTGAACGCGTCGCTGCAGTTCGACGAGCAGGCGCTCGCGCCAACGTATCGGTTGATCAAGGGTATTCCCGGTCGCTCGTACGGCATTGCGATCGCGCGACGGCTGCGATTGCCGGCCGCGATTCTCTCGAGGGCCGAGGATCGCCTGTCGACCGGCGAACGCGATCTGGCAGCGCTGCTGGCGGATCTGGAGCGGCGCGAGACTTCCCTTGCGGAGCGCGAGGCCCGCGCCGAGGAAGCGACATACTCGGCGAACGCGCGGCTGGACAGGCTGACGGAGCGCGAGCACGCCGTGCGCGAGGCCGAACGGCATCACGAGCGGGACGCTCGCGAGCAGGCGCGCCGATATCTGCTCGACGCGCGGCACGAGGTCGAGCGCGCCATTCGCGAGGTTCGAAACCAGGCCGGTGCCGACGCGTCGGCGCGCGATGCCCGTCGTCGTATCGAGGAATTGGCCGGCGACCATGGCGACGCGGTCGAACGACTCGATCGAACGATCCGGCCTGCGGCGGCGGATCAGCGATCGGAGATGTCGATCGCTGTCGGCGACGCGGTGACGTTGTCCACGCTCGAGGGACGCGCGGGACAGGTCGTCGAGCTGCGGGGCGACGACGCGGTGGTGTCCGTTGGCGCGATCAAACTCACCGTTCCCTTAGCAACGCTCGCTAAGACGGCACGGTCGGCCGTAGCGGCGGAGCCCGTTTTGATGCGCGGTGACCTCCCCGAAGAGCACGCCGCGAGCGAAATTGATGTACGAGGCATGCGTGTCGACGAAATGGAACAAACCGTCCTGCACGCGCTCGATGCCGCAGTGCGGGGCGACCTCAAGTCGCTGCGCATCATTCATGGCAAAGGCACGGGCGCGTTGCGCGAGCGGGTGGCCGAATTGCTGCGCGGCGACCCGCGCGTGTCCGCCTTCCGCATGGGTGCTTGGAACGAGGGGGGCGCGGGCGTGACGGTGACCGACCTCCGGTGACGATGATCAGCGACGAAACCGTCGACCGCGTGCGCGACGCCGCGGACATCGTGCAGATCATCGGCGAGCACGTCCCACTGCGTCGCACCGGCACCGACTTCCGCGGACCGTGTCCATTCCACCAGGGCACGCACCGCAACTTCTCGGTGTCGCCGAAGAAAGGGATCTACTACTGCTTCGTGTGCCACGAGGGCGGCGACGTCTTCACGTTCCTGCAGAAGCGGTTAGGCATGGACTGGCCGGGCGCGGTGCGCTACGTGGCCGAGAAGGTGGGCATCCCGGTGGAAGAAGTGCAGCAGCGCCGCGAGGGGCCGCATCCCGATCAGCCGCTGTGGGACTTGAACGCCGCCGTCGCCGACTGGTTCCGCACGCTGTTGTGGGACGAAGAGGAGGGACGCCAGGCCCGCGACTACCTTGCGCTGCGCCGTGTGAGCCGCGAGGTGGCGGACCGGTTCGGGTTGGGCTTCGCGCCGCGCGATCCGGAGGAGTTGCGCCGCCATTTTGCTGCGTTAGGCTATGGCGACGACCGGCTGCTCGAAGCGGCGCTGGTGGTGACGCGCGAGGACGGCGGCGAGCCGCGCGCGCGGTTCCGCAACCGGCTCATGTTCCCGATTTACGACGCCGCCGGGAACACGGTCGGATTCGGCGGACGCCTGCTGGGGCCCGGCGAGCCCAAGTACCTCAATTCGGCCGAGTCGCGCGTGTTCTCGAAGGGACGGCTGCTGTACGGCCTGCACATGGCCAAGCACGCCATCCGGCGCGATGACCGCGTGATGGTGGTGGAGGGCTACTTCGACGTGGTGCGGCTCGTGTCGGCGGGCTTCGACTGGGTCGTCGCACCGTTAGGCACCGCGCTCACCGAGCAGCAGGGGCAGATCCTGCGCCGCTACGCCAAGAACGCGTTCCTGCTCTACGACAGCGACCGCGCCGGCCTCAAGGCGACGTTCCGCTCGGGTGACGAGCTCCTCCGCCACGGGATGACCGTGCAGGTGGTGACGCTCCCCGAAGGCGAAGACCCCGACAGCTTCGTCGACCGCCGCGGCGCGCCGGCGCTCGCCGCTGCGTTAGGCGACGCGCTCGACGTGTTCGAGCGTAAGGTGCAGCTGCTCGAGCGCGCGGGCTGGTTCGCCGACCTGCGCCGCAAGCGCCGCGCGCTCGACCGGCTGCTGCCCACCATCCGCGCCACGCAGGACCCGATCACCCGCGACATGTACCTCACGCGCGCGGGCGAGGCGGCCGGTGTGTCGCGCGAGGTCTTGGAGCGGGAGTTGGCGGCCACGCGCGACCGCGGACGCGCGGTCGCGCGCGTGCCCGACGAGGCGGTGCGAGCCCAGCCTGCGCGCGCCGCGGCGCGGCGCGCACCGGCCGGTCCCCCCCCGCCTCACGCCGAACGACGCCTCGTGTGGATTCTCGTTCATGCCCCGGCACTCCGCGAACACATTGGCGAGCAGGTCGGTCCCGATGACCTCACACACGCCGCGTTGGGCACGATCCTCGCGGCGATTCTGGCCGCCGGTGCGGACGCGAGCCCGGCGGACGTCGCAGCCTCGCTCGATGACGACGCGGCCGAGTTCTTCCGGACGTTGCAGGAAGAGCCGCCGGGCGATGGCTTCGACATGCAGCGCGAAGCGGACGGATGCATGGCCGCACTCAGGGCCGCGCCGCTGCGCCGGCGGCTCGTGGAGAACCAGCGCGCCATCGACATCGCGTCGGACGCCGAGAAGGACGCGCTCATCCGCGACAAGGTGCGGTTGCAGCGCGAGCTGGCTGCGTTAGGCGCCGGCCGTATCAAGAGTTTCGACCCCGCACAGTGACTTAAGGAGGCACGCGTGCACCCAGATCTCGTCGCATTGCTGGCCCTGCAGGACGAAGACACCGCCGTCGCGGTCCTCGAATCCCGCCGCCGCGACCTCGACGCCAAAGAACTGACCCTCGACCAGGAGCGCACCACCGCCGAAGCCGGCATCATCCGCACACGCGAAACCGCCGACGCCGAAGACAAGAAGCGCCGCGAGTTGGGCGTGAAGCTCCAGGAGCACCGCGCGCTGCAGGAACGCCACCTGGCCGCGCTCGACGCCGTGCGCAAAGACCGTGAAGCGTCGGCGGCGATGGCGCAGATCGAGATCACGCGCCGCGTGCTGGCGCAGGAAGAGAGCGAGATGCAGACGCTCGCCACGCGCATCGCGGATCTGCACCAGGCCGCCGAGCTCGAGCAGCTCTCCCTGGGTGAGCTCGAGGAGCGCCAGCGCGGCGAACGTGCCGAGATCGCCACTGCACGATCGGCGTTGGAGCAGGAGCTGACCACGGCGCGTGCCCAACGGACGGAAACGGCGGCGCGCGTCGGACGACCGTTGCTCCAGAAGTACGAGCGCATCCGCGGCCGCGAAAACTCCGCCGCCCTCTACGCCCTGCGCGGCGCCGCGTGCGGCCGATGCAACACCGCCATCCCGCTGCAGCGCCGCAACGTGATGGCCGCCGGCCGGTCCGTCGAAGTCTGCGAAGGATGTGGAGTGCTTCTGTACGCAGCGATTTGATGCTTGTCGCTCTCTGAGGTCGCCCGTACTTTTCGCGCGTGAGTGTTCCCGCCGCACGAGCGCGTCCCCGGTCTCGCTGGGTGCTTCCCGCGGCGCCTGATCCCGGCGCGGTGCGTGCGCTGGCCGCCGAGCTCCATCTCCCCGACGCCGTGTGTCGGCTGCTGTGCCAGCGCGGCTTCGTCGACATCGAGCCGGCAAAGCGGTACCTGAGACCCAAGCTCGATCACCTCCACAGTCCGTCGCTCATGCTCGGCATGGACGTGGCGGTGGATCGCTTGGTGCGCGCCGTGCGAAACGGAGAAGTGATCCTCCTGCACGGCGACTACGACGTCGACGGCATCTCGTCGACCACGATCTTGATGCGCACCCTGGGCGCCGCCGGCGGACGCGTGGTGCCGTTCATCCCGCGCCGCCTCGAGGATGGTTACGACCTCACGATGAGCGGCGTCAAAGCCGCCATCGACGCCGGCGCATCCGTGCTCGTGAGCTGCGACTGCGGCACCAACGCGCTCACGGCCACCGTGGCCGCGCGCGACGCCGGCATCGATGTCATCATCACCGATCATCACCTGCCGAGCGGCCCGTTGCCCGAGGCGCTGGCGGTGCTCAACCCCAAGCAGCCCGGCTGCGCGTACCCCGACAAGGACCTCGCCGCCGCCGGCGTCGCGTTCAAGCTCGCCATCGCGCTGGCCGGTGCGTTAGGCGTGAACGAGGACGTCGTGTACCGGATGCTCGACCTCGTGGCGTTCGCGACGATCGCCGACGTCGCGCCGCTCAAAGGCGAGAACCGCGTCCTCGCGCGCTACGGCCTCAAGGTGCTCAACGACACGTCCAATCCGGGCCTCCGTGCGCTGCGGCGCGCGGCCGGGTTGGATGGGCGACCGATCACCGCCGGCCGCATCGGCTACGTGCTCGCGCCGCGGTTGAATGCCGTCGGTCGGTTAGGCCACGCGATCCGCGGCGTCGAGCTCCTCACGACCTCCGACGAGTCGCGGGCGAACGCGCTCGCGCGCGAGTTCGAGGAGCTCAACCGCCGGCGCCAGGAGCTCGACCGCGACACGTTCTCGCGCGCGGCCCGCCACGTGGACGGCATGAACCTCGACGCGACCTACGGCGTCGTGATCGCGGAGCAGGGATGGCACCCCGGCGTCGTGGGCATCGTCGCGTCGCGTCTGGTCGAGGAAGTGTGCCGGCCGGTGGTGCTCGTGGCGCTCGACGGCGCTACGGGCCGCGGCTCCGGGCGCTCGATCCCGGCGTTCGATCTTCATGGCGGCCTAACGGAATGCCGCGATCTGCTGCTGCGCTACGGCGGCCACCGTGTCGCCGCCGGTATCAGCATCGAGACCGCGCGCGTCGACGCCTTCAGCGACAAGTTCAACAACGTTGCGCGCGCGCGTCTCACGCCGGATGACCTGGTCCCCGATCTGCGCGTCGACCTCGAGATCGATCTCGCCGACGC
>DASVAC010000279.1:0-17216 GCA_036376535.1 Gemmatimonadaceae bacterium
TCGAAACCGAAGCCATGTCGTGACGGGGCAGGGGATGCCCCGATCACGAGTCACCCGCCCAAACGCAACCTGCCTAACGCGAGCCCGGGATCGCCGCCGGCTCCGCCTGGTAGCCCATCGCCTTGAGGCGCGCGATGCGCAGCGCCATCGGCGGGTGCGTGCCCAACAACTCGGCCACCTTGCCTTCCTTCGAGTTGAGGTGCCGGCCCGTCGGATCCGCAATGCACATCTGCGCCGCGCCGCCCTTGATCGCCTTGGTCGGCGCGTCGGCGTCCTCGATCTTCCCCAGCGCGGTGGCCAGCGACAACGGATTGCGCGTGAACTGCGCGCTCATCGCGTCGGCCAGATACTCGCGGTCGCGGCTCACGCCGAGCGCCATGAGGCGCATGATGATGGGCGCGAGAATCCAACTGATGATCCAGAGCACGAGCAGAATCACGAGTAGGACGCCGGCGCCGCCTTCCTTCGAGTCGCGATCGCCGCTGCTGCGGCGTCCGCCGCCGGCCGATCCGCCTAACGGATTCCCGCCGTAGAACATCATCCGTCCCACGCCATCGCCGATGAGCGTCACGGCGCCCACCAGCGCCGCGAGCTGCGTCATCAAGCGCACGTCGAGGTTCTTGATGTGCCCCATCTCGTGCGCGACCACCGCTTGCAGCTCGTCGCGCGAACACAGATCCAAGAGCCCCTGCGTGACCGCGATGCTGGACGTGTTCTGGTCGTGGCCGGTGGCAAGCGCGTTCGGATCGGCGTCGGGAATGATCCAGATCCGCGGCTTCGGCAGCCCCGATGCCACCGCCATCTCTTCCACGACGTTGGCCAACTGCTTTTCCTGCGGCGTCTCGGGGTCCGTTAGCTCCCGCGCACCCGTGGACCAGAGCACGCGCGTGGGTCCGGTCTTCCAGGCCCACATCGCCATGCCGGCAGCGATGATGGAGAGGATGATGCCGAAGAACGGGACGACGTGATGGTACGCACCCGGCGCGGCGCCCTTCGTGTACTCGTAGAAAATGAAGTCGCCGCCAAAGCCTAACCACGCGAAAAACAGGATGAAGCCAATCACCAGCCGTCGCGAACGCCGGCGATTGGCCTCTTGTTGGGCGAAAAGATTCCCGCTCTCGCTCACTTCTTCGGGTTCATGGAGAGATCGACCTTCACGTTCTCACGCTCGGCGGCGTCCGTGATCTCCCACAATTCCGCCGGTGCCGCTTTCGCGAACCCGGCGACGAGGTTGGACGGGAACTGCTGCTGCTTGGTGTTGTACTGCGTGGCCGTATCGTTGTAGAGCTGGCGCGCGAACGCGATCTTGTTTTCCGTCGACGTCAGCTCTTCCTGCAGCTGGGCCACGTTGCCCGTCGCCTTCAGGTCCGGATACGCCTCGACCACCGCGAACAACCGGCCGAGCGCGCCCGAGAGCTGCGACTCCGCAGCCGCGGTCTGTTGCACTTGCTGCGCCGACGGCGCGCCGCCGACAGCAGGCGCCTGCACAGCGATAGCTTTGTTGCGCGCGGCAACTACCGCTTCGAGCGTGTCCCGCTCGAAGTTCATCGCGCCCTTGACGGTTTCGACCAGGTTAGGAATGAGATCGTGGCGGCGCTTGAGCTGCACGTCGATCTGCTTCCAGGCATTGAAGACCTGGTTCTTGAGCGAGACGAGATTGTTGTACACGCCCACGAACCAGAAGCCGAGCAGGACGACGATGATCAGCAGGACAATCAGACCCATGGAAGCTCCTGGAAGGAGGTCGCATGCCGTCCGCCCGGGCGGACGTTACTCCCTACGTCATCATCCAGCCTGCTGTGTCAGCGAGCCGGCTCGCTCTCGGTGCCGGCGTCCGGCTGTTCGGGCTTGAGGAATCGCGACGCCGTGAGCAGGAACATCGGCGTCAGAAAATGTCCGAGGAGGCCGTTGATCCAGGTGAGCGCGATATAGAAGCAGCCTAATCCGAGGGCGGTCCAGAGGACCCCGAGTACTCCGTTCGTGATCACGACGTGTCCTTGATGGATGACGGTTCAGCGCTGACTCCGAGAATGTACGACAGCAGCGCGGATCGGGCCAGTACGGTAGTGTGGCGACGGAGACGCGAGGCGCTGTCCAAGGGCTCGAGCGGCCGTACCTTTGAGACAATGAAGATTACCGCCCGCATTCGTGACGAAGTGGCGCGCGCGTTGGCTCCGTTTCCGCGCGTCGTCGTCGCCGTGTCGGGCGGGCTCGACTCGATGACCTTGCTCGACGCAGTCGCGCACGCTGCGCCGGATCGCGTGCGCGCCGTCGCGGTATTCGACCATCGCACCGGACCCGCCGCACGTCGCGCCGTGCGACACGTTCGTGCGGCGGCCAAGTCCCGCGGTCTGCCGCTTCGTGTGGGCGTCGCGTCTCGACACTTGCCGCCGCGTGAAGCGGCGTGGCGCGACGCGCGCTGGAGTTTTCTGCGCGATGTGGCGCGCGAGCACGACGCACACGTGGTCACCGCTCACACGCTCGACGATCATGTCGAGACCATCTTCCTGCGAGCGCTGCGTGATTCCGGCGCGCGGGGACTCGCGGCGCTGCACGCCGGCGCTGGTGTCGTAAGGCCGCTGCTCGCGTTCACGCGCGCGGAGCTCGAGTCGTACGCCGCGGAGTGCGAGTTGGTGTGGGTCGACGATCCATCCAACGCATCGCTCGCGCACGCGAGAAACCGTGTGCGCCTCGAGCTCTTGCCCGCGCTCGAGCGCGCGCGACCCGGGTTGACGGACGCGCTGTTGTCGGTGTCGAATCGTGCATGGATGCTGAGGCAGGATGTCGACCGATGGATCGACGCGAATGTGGTATCGCGCGTTCGGCCGGAGAATAACGCGTCGCATGTCGCGCGCGCGCTCGAGGTTGCTCGGTCTTCGCTCGCGTCCTATGATGCGGAGCACCTTCGCCTACTCTGGCCCGCGCTCGCCGCGCGCGTTGGGCTCGCGCTCGATCGGCGTGGAACGGAGCGATTGGCCGCGTTTACTAGTACGTGTCGACCGGGAGCGCGCATGCAGCTCTCGGGTCGGTTCGAGGTGGTGCGCGTCGGTGAAACTCTGGTGGTGCGCCGCGCGAACGGTGACGCGATTCGCGGATCGCGCGCGATGACCGCAACGCTGTCGATCGGCGGGTGGCGGTTTCGTCGTGTATCAGAGGATGCAGGTGCGGCGATCGAGGATCTCTGGTCTGCGCTGCTACCCAAGGGTCCGCGTGTGACAGTGCGGGCATGGCAAGCCGGCGATCGGATGGTGCCACACGGGGCAAGCGTCGAGCGTCGATTGAAGGGACTGTTTCGCGACGCGGGTGTGGATGCGGCGCGTCGTCGTGCGTGGCCGGTCGTCCTGGTGGATGAGCGGATCGAATGGGTCCCCGGGGTGCGCCGCAGCTCAGCGGCCACCGTACGGTCCGGCCGATCGATGGTGATGTATCGCTGTGAACATGACGAGTCCTGATCCGAGATTGGACGGGCGCGCCGTGAAGCGCGTGGCGTTCGACGCCGAGCGGATTGCGGCGCGGGTGCGAGAGTTGGGCGCGGAAGTGACTGCCCGCTATCCCGAGGGCGAGCTTCTGGTGTTGGGGCTGCTCAAGGGGAGCTTTATCTTTCTCGGGGACCTCGTGCGGCAGATCCGGCGTCCCCTTCAGGTCGATTTCCTGGTTGCCGCGAGCTACGGCGAGGCCATGGAATCAAGCGGCCACGTCAAGCTCGTCTATGATCCGGAAACCATCCTCGAGGGAAAACACATACTATTAGTAGAGGACATCATCGATTCGGGCCGGACGCTGAACCGGCTCATCGGTCTTCTCATGCAGCGACGGCCGCGCTCGCTTGATATTTGCGCGTTGCTCCACAAGCACGTGGCCGACCACCTGCAGTACGAGGTAGCACTCGTGGGGTTCGACGCGCCAAACGAGTTTCTGGTTGGGTATGGGCTGGATCACGCTGAGAATTTTCGTCATTTGCCCTATATCGCGAGCTTGCAGTAATGGCTGACAAAATGCCGCCAAAACGAGACCTCAACTGGGGGCGCATCTCCAAGACGCTCTCGTTCTGGTTGCTGCTCATTCTGATTCCGATCGCGTTCTTCCGCCTGTCCGGAAGCACGGGGGATTCGCCGGCTGAGATCGACTACACGACCTACGGCCAGCAGCTGGACAATGGGAACATCCAGCGCGTGACGATCGAGGATGGGAAGACCATCGACGGAGACTTCAAGGCGCGCATCCGCGTCAACAACCGCGACGTGAGCAAGTTCACGGTGCGGCTGCCGGTGGCCAACGACTCACACGAAGTCGACCGGCTGCGCCAGAAGAACGTCATCATCTCCGCGCAGGACGCCAAGCCGTCGTTAGGCGGATACGTAATGACCTTCCTGCCGTGGATCCTGATCATCGGCATCTGGATTTTCCTGTTCCGTCAGATGCAGGCCGGAGGCGCGAAGGCGTTCAGCTTCGGGAAGAGCAAAGCGAAACTGCTCACCGGAGACACGCCCAAGGTGACGTTCAGCGACGTCGCCGGGGCGGACGAGGCCAAGGAAGAGCTCCAGGAGATCATCGAGTTCCTGAAGGACCCGCAGAAGTTCACGCGGTTAGGCGGACGCCTACCCAAGGGCGTGCTGCTGGTCGGGCCCCCGGGAACCGGGAAGACGCTGCTCGCTCGCGCGGTGGCCGGCGAGGCCGGCCGTCCGTTCTTCTCGATGTCCGGCTCGGACTTCGTCGAGATGTTCGTCGGCGTGGGCGCGAGCCGCGTGCGCGATCTGTTCGAGCAGGGCAAGGCGCACGCGCCGTGCATCATTTTCATTGACGAGATCGACGCCGTGGGGCGGCACCGCGGTGCCGGGTTAGGCGGCGGGCACGACGAGCGCGAGCAAACGCTCAACCAGTTGCTCGTCGAGATGGACGGGTTCGAGTCCAACGACGGCGTGATTCTCATTGCGGCCACCAACCGGCCCGACGTGCTCGATCCGGCGCTGTTGCGCCCGGGCCGCTTCGACCGGCAGGTGGTGGTGGACCTCCCCGACCTGCGCGGCCGGGAGGAGATTTTGCGCGTGCACCTGCGGCGCGTGCCGGTGTCCGAAGACCTCGACGTGAGCACCATCGCGCGCGGGACGCCGGGCATGTCCGGTGCCGACCTTGCGAACCTGGTGAACGAAGCGGCGCTGCTCGCCGCCCGTCGGAACCACGAGCGCGTATTCCTCTCCGACATGGAAGAGGCGAAGGACAAGGTCATGTTAGGCGCCGAGCGCAAGTCGATGGTGATGAAGGAAGACGAGAAGCGCAACACGGCGTACCACGAGGCGGGACACGCGGTGTGTGCGATCAAGACGCCGGGCTGCGATCCGCTGCACAAGGTCACCATCGTGCCGCGCGGTCGAGCGTTAGGCCTTGCGTTCACGCTGCCCACCGAGGATCGCTATTCGGTCACGCGCCAGCAGCTCGAAGCCATGCTGGTCATGACGTACGGCGGACGCGTGGCGGAAGAGATGATCTTCGGGCACGAGAAGGTGACCACCGGCGCGGCCAACGACATCCAGAAGGCCACGTCGCTGGCGCGGCGCTATGTGTCGCAGTGGGGCTTGTCCGACGCGATCGGTCCGGTGCTGGTTGGCGACAACGAGCAGGAAGTCTTCCTGGGCCGCGAGCTGTCGCACCGGCGCGAGGTGTCCGAGAAAACCGCGCAGCTCGTGGACGCCGAAGTGGCGCGTCTGCTCGGGGATTCGTACAACCGCGCGCGCCAAACGCTCGAAACCAATGCGGATCTGCTGCATGCGATTGCCGGCGCGCTGCTCGAGCGCGAGACGCTGACGGCCGAAGACATCGAGATCCTCGTGCGCGGCGACAAGCTGCCGCCGCGGAAGATCTCGGGTCCGCCGCCCGCGCCCGCGACGCCGGTTCCGCTGCCGCAGCCCAAGCCGGCCAAGCCGCCGTTGTTAGGCGGACCGGAACCGGCGCCCGCCTGAGGGAAACGGCGGCTGTCGCCGCCTTAGGGAAGCGCTACGCTTTGGGAAGCGGCGGCTGCTGCCGCCTTGGGGAATGGGGCGGTGGATGGTGAATCGCCGAACACAAAACTTGGGCTGCTAACGCTGTACTGAGATTCCACCCCAAGCGCCAGCGCTTCCCCGAGGCGGCGTAAGCCGCCAGTTCCCCAAGCGTAGCGCTTCCCTTAGGCGGCGAACAGCCGCCGCTTCCCTCGGTCTCATGTCTGCCTGGGCCATCCGCAGCGGCGCGCTCTCGCTCGACCGGCCCGTCATCCTCGGCATCATCAACGTTACACCCGACAGCTTCAGCGACGGCGGCAAGTTTTTCTCTGTTGAAGACGCCGTGGAGCAGGGACTTCGGCTCGTCGAAGACGGAGCGGATGTCCTCGACATCGGCGGTGAGTCCACACGGCCGCAGGGCGCCGAGCCCGTGGACGTCGCGGAGGAACTTCGGCGCGTCATGCCCGTAGTGCTGTCGTTGCGCGAGCGGCTTCCGCAGGTCCCTCTGTCGGTCGATACCGTCAAGAGCGGTGTAGCGTACGCGGTGCTCGACGAGGGAGTCGAGATCATCAACGACGTTTCCGCATTTCGATTGGATCCGGCGATGGCCGCGGTGTGCGCGGAAGCGCGCGCCGGTGTTATCCTCATGCATTCGCGCGGCGGCGTGAGCGAAATGGGGACGTACCGCTTCGCGAGCTACGGTGCGGATGTGATGGCTGAGGTGATCGGCGAGCTGCAGTCGGCGGCGAGCGCCGCGGAGTGTGCCGGCGTCGAGCGGGCGCGCATCGCGCTCGATCCTGGCATCGGCTTCGCAAAGCGGACGGAGCACTCGGTCGCCGTGCTCGGCGCGCTCGACCGGCTGGTGGACCTTGGCCTTCCGGTGGCGATTGGTGTATCACGGAAGCGCTTCGTGGGTGAGCTGAGCGGGGTTTCGACGCCGGCCGATCGCGTGGATGGCACGATCGCGGCGAACGTCATGGCGCTCACGCTCGGCGCGCGCATCTTTCGGGTACACGATGTCCGCGCGGCTCGCCGGGCGCTGGACGTGGCGTGGAGCATTCTGCAGAGCAGAGACACGGCGTGAACATCCTCGACCAGTTTCGATTCCTCTCGTTCGGTTGGCGCGACGCCATCGAGATCGCGGTGGTGGCGTACGGCATCTACCGGCTGCTGCTGCTCCTGCACGGGACGCGCGCGGTGCAGATGCTCATCGGCATCGTGGTGCTGGTCCTGACGTATGCCCTGGCGTGGATCTTCAAGTTCACGATGATCACGTACCTGTTGGGCGTGCTGTTCACGTACGGCGCGTTCGCGGCGCTCGTGATCTTCCAGCCCGAGCTGCGCGCGGCGCTGGCGCGGTTAGGCCAGTCGCGGGTGACGCGCTTCTTCAAGCGGATGGACGTGAGCGAGGTGGCCGAGGAGATCGCCGACGCGGTGGAGCGGCTGAGCCGCTCGAGCATCGGCTGCATCATCGCGCTCGAGCGGGAGATTGCGTTAGGCGATTACGTGGCGTCGGGCACCGAGATGCAAGCCAAGGTCTCGGCCGACCTGTTGGCCACGATCTTCACGCCGTACTCGCCCTTGCACGACGGGGCCGTGATCATCCGCGGCGACACCATCATCGGCGCCGGGTGCATCCTGCCGCTCACACAGGCGCAGATGACCGACCGTACGTTAGGCACCCGCCACCGCGCGGCATTGGGCCTCTCCGAGGAAACGGACGCGCTCGTCGTGGTGGTCTCTGAGGAGAGCGCGACGATTTCGGTGGCGCAGAACGGCCGGCTCCTGCGCGGGCTCACCGCGCCCCAGGTGCGAGACCTGATCTCCGGCCGGCCCCTCAGGACAACGGCTGAGCAGCCCGTGCTGCAGATGAGAGCGTAGTATCGGGAAGCGCTTCCCGAAGCGAGCGTCAGCGAGCGCTTCCCCCTGATTGCATCGCACCGTAAGCGGCGATAAATTCAGAGCTTATGCACTTTCAGGGCATCGCCGATCGGGTGTCCGAAGTACGGCAACGCATCGGCGCGGCGGTGGAACGGGGCGGACATGGGCAGAACGTCACCATCGTGGCGGTCACCAAGACGCACGGCGTCGATGCCGTCGAAGCTGCGTGGCGCGCGGGCGTGAGCGATGTTGGTGAAAATCGCGTCCAGGAAGCGTTACACAAGATGGACGAGACGTCGGTTCCGGTGCGGTGGCACCTGATCGGCCATCTCCAACGCAACAAAGTGAAGGGAGCCGTCGAGCGCTTCGTGCTCGTGCACTCGATCGACAGCGAGCGCTTGGCGCATGCGGTGCACGAGTACGGTGTGTCACGGGGCACACCGGTGGACGTGCTGATTCAGGTGAACACGTCCGGTGAAGAAACCAAGGGCGGATTCGCATTGCGCGAGTTGCCGTCCGCCGCGGAGCGAATCGCCGGAATGACGGGTATGAGGGTACACGGCGCGATGACCATGGCGCCGCTCGACGCGAGCGAAACGGAGTTGCGTCGGGTGTTCGCCGGGGCGCGGGAGGCGCGCGCGATCCTCGCACGGGCGTGCGGGCCGCTCGTGACCGAGTTGTCGATGGGTATGTCCAACGACTACGAGGTGGCGGTGGAGGAGGGGGCCACGATGGTGCGGCTCGGCACCATCCTGTTTGGAGCGAGAGACCAATGACTGACGAAGCCTTTCATCTCTCACCGCTCGACGTGCGTCGCTGGGACTTCGGCGCGAAGGCGTTTCGCGGGTACGACGAAAAGAAAGTCGAAGATTTTCGGGCGCAGGTGGCCGATGAATTGGAGCGCCTGACGCGCCTCAATCAGGATCTCGAGGCCAAGGCGCGCGGATTCCACGAGCAGTTGCGTGCTTTTCGCGAGCGCGACAAGGCGCTCAACGATGCGCTCGTGTCGGCGCAGCAGCTGCGCGCGGAGATGCGCGAGCAGGCGGAGCGCGAGGCGCAGCTCATCCTGCGCGAGGCGCGCGCCGAGGGCGAGCGCCAGATGGAGGAGGCGCGCGCGGAGATCCGCCGGTTGGAGGGCGAGCTCACGTCGCTCGAGAAAGCGCGCCTGACGTACATGGGCCAGCTGCGCGCCCTCGTCGAGCGCCACCTGGCCGAGTTGAATGCCGCTGAGATGCCGGTGCCGCCGTCGCGGACGAGCGGCGAGTCCGAGGCCGTGGAGCCGCGCGCGCACGTGAAGACGCCGGCGTGGCTCGAGTCGCTCGTGAAGGAATGACGGGGGTGCGGCTCGACGACCCACGACTGGCCCCGGCGCAGGTCCCCGCTCGACACGCTCACACGCGCGCGCAGGCGACCGTCGCAGCCGCCGCGGTGCGCGACCGCTTCGACGGCACACCCGACGTCGCGCTGATTTTGGGTACCGGCCTCGGTGCCCTCGCGGACGAGATGGATGTGCAGGTGGCGATCCCGTACCAAGAGATTCCGGGCTTTCCCATCTCGACCACCGAATCGCACATGGGGCGTCTCTTGTGCGGGACGCTCGCCGGCCGGCCCACCGTGGCCATGCAGGGGCGCTTCCACCTGTACGAGGGCTATACGGCGCAGCAGGTGTCGTTTCCGGTGCGCGTGATGCGTCAGTTAGGCGCACACACGCTGGTGGTGTCCAACGCGTGCGGGGGGATGCACCCGCTGTGGGACCCCGGCGATCTGATGCTGATCGCCGACCACGTCAACCTGCTCGGCGACAACCCGCTCATCGGGCCTAACGACGACACGCTCGGTCCGCGCTTCCCGGACATGTCCTGCGCGTACGATCGCGGGCTGCGCGCGCTGGCGCGGCAGTCGGCGGCGGCGCGCGGCATCACCTTGCGCGAGGGCGTGTACGTGGCGGTCACGGGTCCGAATCTCGAGACGCCGGCCGAGTACCGCTTCCTGCGCGCGATCGGCGCCGATGTCGTGGGCATGTCGACCGTTCCTGAAGTGATCGTCGCCGTGCACGCGGGCATGCGCGTGCTCGGCCTGTCGATCATCACCGACCGCTGCCTGCCGGATGCGCTCGAGCCGGCGACGGTCGAGCAGATCATCGCGGTCGCGGCGTCGGCGGAGCCCCGCCTAACGGCCGTCGTGCGCGACGTCGTGACCAAATTATGACTGCCGCCGAGCCGGCCGCGACGTACCGGCTGCTGCCGCCCGACCTGTCGGCCGACACGCTCGAGCAGCAGATCCTGGCGCAGTGGGACGCCGAGGATCTGTTAGGCCAAACGCTGCGCGCGCGCGCCGGCGCGGACGAGTTCGTGTTCTTCGAGGGTCCGCCCACGGCCAACGGCCGGCCGGGCATCCACCACGTGTTGTCGCGCACGATCAAGGATCTCTTCTGCCGCTACCGCGCCATGAAGGGCTATCACGTGCTGCGCAAGGCGGGCTGGGACACGCACGGCCTGCCGGTGGAGATCGAGGTCGAAAAGCGGTTAGGCATCAACGGCAAGCAGCAGATCGAGGAATTGGGCGTCGAGGAATTCAACAAGCTGAGCCGCGAGAGCGTCTGGACCTACAAGAACGAATGGGAGAAGCTGAGCGCGCGGATCGGCTACTGGCTCGACTACAGCGATCCGTACATCACGTATTCCAACGAGTACGTCGAGAGCGTGTGGTGGGCGCTGGCGACGCTGCACGGGCGCGGCCTCCTGTATCGCGGGCACAAGATCCTGCCGTACTGCCCGCGCTGCGGCACCGCGCTCTCGAGCCACGAAGTCGCGCAGGGCTACGAAGACGTGCGCGACCCGAGTGTGTACGTCGCGTTGGAACTGAGCGAAGCGGGAAGCGGGAAGGGGGAAGGGGGCGCGACCAGAATACTTGTTTGGACAACGACCCCGTGGACGCTCGTGTCCAACGTCGCGCTGGCGGTGCACCCCGCGCTCATGTACCTCGAGCTCGAGCGGCGCGATGGCAGCGAGGCCAACCTGATCCTCGCCGAGTCGCGCGCGCCCGCTGTGTTAGGCGACGACTGGCCCGACCGCTGGCGTGTCGAGCGGCGCATCCCCGGACGTGAGCTCGCGGGCCGGCGGTACCAGCGGCCGCTCGACTGGGTCCCGTACCCGACGGGCGAGCACGAGGTGATCGTCGCCGAGGATTTCGTGTCGGCCGAGGATGGCAGCGGTGTCGTGCACATGGCGCCGGCGTTCGGCGCCGATGACTACGCGGCCGCCCAACGCCACGGACTCGCGTTCCTGCAGCCCGTCAACCTGCGCGGTGAATTCCCGGCCGACATGCCGCTCGTCGGCGGCATGTTCGTGAAGAAAGCGGATCCGGTGATCATCGAGGAGCTTCGCCGCCGCGGCGTGCTCTGGAAGGCGGCCACCATCGAGCACTCGTATCCGCATTGCTGGCGCTGCGGCACGCCGCTGCTCTACTACGCGCGCGAGTCGTGGTTCGTGCGCACGACGTCGGTCCGCGATGCGATGCTCGCGCGCAATGCGCGTGTCGACTGGCATCCGAGCGAAGTCGGCCAGGGCCGATTCGGTGAATGGCTCGAGAACAACATCGATTGGGCGTTGTCGCGCGATCGGTACTGGGGGACGCCGCTCCCGGTGTGGGTGTGCGAACGCGATGCGTCGCACGTGACGGTGATCGGCTCGTACGACGAGCTCGCCCGTCGGTTAGGCAGCGCGCTGCCGGCGGATTTCGATCCGCACAAGCCGTACATCGACCGGTACGAGCTGCGCTGCGACCAGTGCACGGACGCAGCGCGCATGCGTCGCGTCCCCGAAGTCATCGATACCTGGTTCGACTCGGGATCGATGTCCTTCGCGCAATGGCACTATCCCTTCGCCAATCGTGAGATGATGGAGCGGCAGTATCCGGCCGACGTCATCGCCGAGGGCGTCGACCAGACGCGCGGCTGGTTCTATTCGCTGCTGGCCATCGCGACGGGCTTGGGCGACGCGCTGCCCAACAACGTGACCGATGGCGGGACCAGCGCGCTCGCGGCCCCGTATCGCGCGGTCGTCGTCAACGACCTGGTGTTGGATGCGACGGGCGCCAAGATGTCCAAGAGCAAGGGCAACGTGGTCGACCCGTGGCAGGTGATGGCGCGCCATGGCGCGGACGCCACGCGCATTTTCCTCATCGAATCGAGCCAGGTGTGGCTGCCGCGGCGGTTCGACGAGGACCTCATCCGCGAGCGCGCCGGCAAGTTTCTTCTGACCCTCAAGAACGTCTACAGCGGCATGTTCGCGCAGTACGCGAACTTCGGCTGGACGCCTGGCGACGACGACCCACCGGTCGCGGATCGTCCGCCGGTAGACCGCTGGGTGCTCTCGAGGCTCGCGTCGGTCTGCCACCAAGCGGACGAGCTCATGTGGCGGTACGATGCGACGCTCGCGCTCCGCGCGATCATGGATTTCGTGGTGGATGACGTGTCGAACTGGTACGTGCGCGTGAACCGCGCGCGGTTCTACGACGTGGACTCGCCAGACAACCGCGCCGCGTTCGCTACGCTGCACGAGGTGCTGGTCGTCACGTGCCGGTTGTTGGCGCCGTTCGCCCCGTTCGTGACCGACTGGATGCACCGCGAGCTGACGGCTGGCCGCGAGGGCGCGGCGGCTGGAACCTCGGTGCATCTGGCACCGTTTGGTGGGTGCTCGCTGTCCGAAGGCGACGCCGCGCTCGAGCAGGCGATGGGTCACATCCGTCGGTTGGCGACGCTGGCGAGGGCGGCTCGCGAAGAAGCGAGCGTGAAGATCCGGCAGCCGCTTTCCAGGCTCGTATGTGTGGTGCCAAATTACAAGGCTGGTGTATTAGATGGTTTGGTTCCGCTGTTGCGAGCCGAGTTGAATGTGAAGCATGTGGAGTTCGCGTTGACCGGCGATGCACTCGTTCGTCTCGAGGCGAAACCGAATTTTCGCGCACTCGGCAAACGATTTGGAAAGCGGACGCCGCTCGCGGCGCAAGCCGTCGCGGCACTGAGTAGTGATGCGTTGTTAGGATTCACGCGCGGCGAGTCGTTGGTGATCTCGGTCGACGGCGAGTCGCATGCATTGACGCACGAGGATCTCGAGGTCGTGCGGCGCGCCGGCGGCGATCTCGTCGTGCAGGAAGAGGGCGGGTACTTCGCCGCCATCGATCCTGCCGTGAGCGACGAGCTCCGTCGCGAGGGACTGGCGAGAGAAGTGGTGAACCGCGTGCAGCGAATGCGAAAGGAATTGCGGTACGTCGTGAGCGACCGAGTGCGATTGCAGGTGACTGGAAACGGCGACGTGGAGAAAGCCGTCCAGGAACACCGGAATTACGTGGCGGGGGAAGTGCTCGCGAGCGAGGTCATCATCGGGGGTGACGTCGCGGCAACAGTTGACGCGGTGCAGACAGTCGAAGTGATGGACGACGACGTCCGCATTGCCCTGACGAGAGTGCACTAGCGATGCCGTCTTCAGCGAGCTCGAAGAAGTCCAAGCCGATGACGAAAAAGTTGCTCTCGCACTTCGAGAAGCGGCTGCTCGAAGAGCGCAAGCGCGTGCTCAAGGAGCTCGGCAACTACAGCGAGGCTTTCAACGCCACGCCGCAATCGGCGGACGGCGATCTGAGCTCGTACTCCTTCCACATGGCCGATCAGGGAACGGACGCGATGGAGCGCGAGAAGGCGTTCCTGTTCGCGAGCCAGGAGGGCAGGTTCCTGTGGCACATCGACGAAGCGTTGCGCCGGCTCTACCGGTCGCCGGAGACGTTCGGCAAGTGCCACAATTGCGGTGAAGACATCGATTTCGACCGGCTGGATGCACTTCCCCACGCCCGGCTCTGCTTTGCATGCAAGCAGCGAGAGGAAGATGCCAAAAAGCAGCAGCCACAGCAGGCCTAGGCCCGCGCTCTTCTGGTCGCTGGTCGCCGGAGTGGTGGCGACCGACGTGATCACGAAGATCGCCGCGGTCCAGTTCCTCCCCGGACAACGGGTGCCGCAGAACGTGTTCGGGGAGGTCGTGCGCCTAACGCTGGTGTTCAACCCCGGTGCGGCGTTCGGCCTCAATCTGGGTCCGTGGTCGCGCGAGATCTTTCTCGTGCTCACGGTCATCGCGCTGATGATTCTCGGACGGCTCTACCGCGGCACGCGCGCCGACGACGTCCTGCGCGTCGTGGCGCTCGGCCTGGTGTGCGGGGGCGCGATCGGCAATCTCATTGACCGCGTGCGCTCGCCCATCGGCGTCGTCGACTTCATGGACATCGGCTTCCGCGACTGGCGCTGGCCCACCTTCAACGTGGCTGACATCGCGGTGAGCACGGGCGCCTTCCTGCTCGCATGGGCGCTGTGGGGCGAGGAGCACCGGCCCGAAGCACACATCGAGGTGCGCACGCAGGTAGCGGAGGCCGTGCCGGATGTGATGCCTGAGGTGGTACGCGAGGTCGTGCCGGAGCCCAAGGTGTCGAGCGGGGGGTGACCCCCCAGCCGACGGTTCGATCCTTCCTGGTCGAGGGCAGCGAGGCTTCGGGATCGCGTCTCGACCTCTTCGTCGCCCGCAGCGCCGACCTTTCCCGGACGCAGGCGGCGACCCTCATCGCCAATGGTCACGTGACCGTCGACGGCCGGCGCGAGAAAGCCAGCTACCGGGTGCAACCTGGCGAAAACGTGGGCGTCGAAATCCCGCCTCCGACCTCACGTGAAGTATTATCTGAAGTAATTCAACTCAATGTGGTATTTGAAGATGACGATGTGTTGGTTGTGGACAAACCAGCCGGCATGGTCGTTCATCCGGCACCCGGTCATTGGAGCGGGACGCTCGTCAACGCGCTCAAAGGTCGCGGTGGTCCGCTCGCGCAAGGCGGTGGTGCGGGGCGCGAAGGTCTGGTCCACCGACTCGACAAAGACACGTCAGGTCTGCTCCTCGTCGCCAAAACCGACCGCGCGCACCGGACACTCGGCGCCGCACTTTCGGCCCGGAGAATCATCCGCCGATACGCGGTTCTCGCGTGGGGACATCTCGATCAAGAGCGCCTGACCGTCGACCGTCCGATCGCACGTAACCCGCGAGACCGAAAGCGTATGGCAGTCGTCAGTACTGGGCGAACTGCACGGACGGACTTCGTGCGGCTCGCCCGGTTCGACGCGGCGGATTTTCTGCGCGCACACCTGCACACGGGTCGCACGCACCAGATTCGCGTCCACCTCGCGTCGATCGGCCATCCGGTGGTGGGAGACGACACCTACGGCGGCGGCGGGGCGCGACGACTCGTGGCGCTTCCACCGCGACGACAGTTTCTGCACGCGGCGTGGTTGATCTTCCCGCACCCGGTGACCGGCACACCGATCGAGCTGCGCTCGCCGCTCCCGGCGGATCTCAACCGGGCGATGGCCGCCGCAGCCGGGTGGACGGAACCGCCGTCTCACTGGGATCCACTCGACGACTTTGGCTTCTACCGTTTCGACACCTGACCGCGCGGGGGCGCGCCTAACCGGGCAGGTCGTGCTGTGCCGGGTGGCGGGCCGTGTGGTGGGGGTCGAGTTAGGCACGGTGCGCGAGATCATCCCCGCGCGCCGTCCGACGCGCCTGCCCGGCGCCGGAGCGTACGTGTCGGGGCTGGTGAACGTGCGGGGGACGATCGTGACGGTGATCGATCTGGCCGTGCGGTTGGGTCGAGCCGACACGCCGGCGAAGGGAACGGGATCGATCGTGTTGATCGAGCACGGCCAGAAGGTGGTGGGCGTGGCCGTGGACGAAGTGCTGGACGTCCGCCGTACGGCGGAGCTGGAATTGGAAACGGAAGCCGAGGCGCTCGTGCCCGGCGGCGCGGTGCGCGCCCTGGGCCGGCTGGATGGCGAGGTGGTCGCGCTCCTCGACATCCACGACATCATCGCGCAAGTGCTCGCCTGATTCGGAGGAACGTCACGTTGAGTCACACCGTGTTGGTCTGCGACGACGCGATCTTCATGCGCACGATGATCTCCGACATCCTGTCTCAGTCGGGATTCGAGGTCATTGGCGAAGCGGAGACCGGGGTGCAGGCGATCGAGAAGTACAAACAGCTTCGACCCGACCTGGTGACGATGGACATCGTCATGCCCGACATGGGCGGGATCGACGCCGTCCGGGAAATCACGAAGTACGACGGGAACGCGCGCATTCTCATGTGCAGCGCGATGGGGCAGCAGGCGCTGGTCGTCGAGGCGATTCAGGCCGGGGCGAAGGACTTCGTGGTCAAGCCGTTCCAGCCGAGTCGCGTGCTCGAGGCTGTGCAGCGCGTGTTGGGGTAGGCCGGTCGATGCCGTGACCCGGCTGGTGTGTCCCGTCGCGCGTGCGCGGCGAGGGACCGCCGTCCGTTAGGCGCTCCGGTCACGCACCGCTCGGGCTGTCTCCCACGCGTCTCGCCGCGCCTTCCCACCGCTCCGCCGCCTTCCCGCATGGACCTCTCTCGGTACGCCGAACTCTTCCTCACGGAGAGCCGCGAACACCTCTCCGCGATGAATCACGCGCTGCTCGCGCTGGAGAGCTCGCCCCAAGCGAGCGAACCGGTGGGGGCGATTTTCCGCGCGGTGCACACGGTGAAGGGCATGAGCGCGACAATGGGCTATCGTGCCGTGACCGACCTGGCGCACGAGATGGAGAACGTCCTGGACCGGGTGCGTCGCGGCGAGACGGCGGTGACGCCCGACGTGATGGAGCTCCTGTTCCACGCCGCGGACTCGTTGGAGCAGGCCATCGAAGCGGTGGTGCAGAGCGGAGCGGAATCGGGTGTGCCGGTGCCGGACGCGATCCTCGAGGTGATCGGTCGGCTCAAAGCGTGTGTGGCCGCGCCGTCCGCAACCCGCACGGCCGCGGAGACTGTTTCCCCGGCGGCGAGTCCGGTTGCGCCGGCGCCCCAGGCGCCCGTGAGGCACGCTGCGAGGAGCAGCCGGCTCGTGCGTCTCCGCCTGGCGTCGGGCACCGCGCTCCGCGGCGCCCGCGCGCTGCTCCTGGTGAAGCGCGCTGCGTCGTTAGGCACGGTGCTCGAGGTGATCCCGCCGGTCGAGGCGCTGCAGGCCGAGGAGTTCGGCGCCGGCTTTTCGATCCACCTCGACTGCACCGCGCCGCGCGACGACATCGTGCGCGCCCTGTTCGCGGTGGGCGACGTCGACCGCGTCGAGGTCGACGGGGTCGAGACAGTCGGACAGCCGGGCCCGGAGTCGGCCGCCGACGGTCAGGCCGGTACGGCCGCACGGCCGACGCGACAGGTCCGCATCGACCTGCAGCGCCTGGACACGCTGATGAACATGGTCGGCGAGCTCGTGATCGCGCGCGGACGGTTGCTCGAGCTGGCCGCGCGCCACGGCGATCCGGCGCT